>URRG01000152.1 GCA_900550095.1 uncultured Oscillospiraceae bacterium | reverse complement strand
AAAGGACGATATGGTAATCTCTATTTTGTTCATGCCTCTCCTGGGCTAAACGCACAGCCGTGCGTCCGTCGGTCGTCCAATCGGCCTGCACGCCGATCTCTCTGAGCGAATCCGCCGTGCTCCGGCAGAGCTCTTCATCGTCGTCCACCACCAGCATTTCCCACTCCGGAAGGAGCATATCCGCCTCCTTTGCGGAAACCCGTTTCAAATCCAGCATGACGTGAAATTCCGTGCCCTTATCCAGCTCGCTCTGAAGCTCTATCGTCCCCTGCATTTCATCCACAATATACTTTGTGATGGTCATGCCAAGGCCAGTACCCTCAATTTTCCGCACACGGCTGTTATCTTCACGGACAAAGGATTCAAATATCCTCTTCTGGAATTCCGGCGACATCCCTATACCCGTATCCTTCACCCAAAAATGCGTCCGCACATACTCCGCTCCCTTTGGAGAATCCTCCTGAGCCACAGTTACGCTCACAGAACCGCCCTCGGGTGTAAATTTCAGAGCATTGGAAAGCAGGTTAAACAGCACCTGATTCAGCCGCACTCCGTCACAGTATATCTGCTCTGTCTGTATATTTCGGATAAATACGTCAAATATCTGATTCTTGGCCTTGACCTGGGGCTGAACGATACACACAATACTTTCCATCGTCTCCCGAAGAGAAAGAACATCCATATTCAGAGAGAGCTTGCCGCTTTCTATTTTCGACATATCCAGAACGTCGTTGATAAGCCCCAAAAGATGCCTGCTGGAAAGCGTGATTTTTTTCAAGCAGTCCTTTACCTGTTCCGGTTTGTCCATGTTGGCGGAGGCAATGGCCGTCATGCCGACAATAGCGTTCATAGGCGTGCGTATATCGTGGCTCATATTGGAGAGGAATTCGCTCTTGGCCCGGTTGGCCAGCTCCGCCTCCCGCTGAGCTTTCTCCACAGCCGCCAACTGCTGACGGTTCATACGAAAATATACGAAGAAAATAGCCAGCAGAGCCAGAACGATCACCCCGCAGCTTCCCAACGCGGTATAGATGCGCTGATTGCCCAGACCCGCCACGGCTTCATCCAGAGTGCCGTAGGGCATCACCGTCACCAGATACCAATCCGAACTGGGAAGAGGCGAACAATATACATATCTGCGCTCTCCGTCCACACTGGCGACGGTTGAAAACTCATCCCCGCGGGAAAAAGCATCCTCCATATCCGAAACAACCTGAGCCGCGCTCTGATTCTCAAACCGGCACCGCTTTGTCAGCCAATCGTAATAGGTATCCTCCGTAACGTCTGCATTGCGGAGCACAAAACTGCCGTCTTTTCGAATAATATGGGAAAAAATCAGGCTTTCATCCACCTTCAGGGACATACTCTCATTCACATAGCTGATAGGAAGGCCAGCCACCAGGGCCGTGCAGTGGCTCCCATCGGACATAGGATACCCCTCGTCCGTGGGATATCCCACAGAAACTCCCAGCAGTAAAAGTCTTTCACCGGAAGCCGTCTCTCCCATCACCACCTTTTTCTCGTTCCGGTTGAGGGCCTCCAAAAACGGTTCATTGTTCAAGATGGAAACCGGTTCTCCATAGATCACATCGGCCTTTCCATCCTTCGAATAGAGCGCGAGATATGAAAACTCCCGGGCTTGCGCTCCTATAGTCAGCTCGTTCAGCATCTCCTGCCCGTATTCCTGGAACGCATCTGGAGACGTACGCCAAACGATCCCCTCTACCTGGCTCAGCTGCATATCGATAATGGAATTGAAATGCAGCTGCATCTGATGGTTCATTTCTTCCATATAGATGCCGCCGACCGTATTGATCGTCCTGTCGCTTTCGCGCAGCATGAAACGGGTCATCCATGTAAAAACACCCACGCATAAGAGCAAGATACCCGCGAGGCTGATCCAGAGGAATCTGTTTATTTTCTTTTTCATATTTCATCCTCCCCGCCGGCTCCGTTATAGCAGATCCACTTTTCCAAAAGCCTGCATAACAGCGGAAAATCAATAGGTTTTGAAACATGGGCGTTCATCCCTGCCGCCGCCGTGGCCGTGATATCCTCTGCAAATGCGTTCGCCGTAACAGCGATGATGGGAACCGTCTTTGCGTCGGGCCTGTGCATGGCGCGGATCCTTCTGGACGCCTCGCAGCCGTCAATTTCAGGCATCTGCATGTCCATCAGTACAGCATCAAAGGTGAAGGGCGCTGAACCGCGGAACTTTTCCACCGCCTCCGCGCCGTTCCAAGCCTTTGTGATCTGCAGGCCGTTCATGGAAAGTATCTCTTCCGCGATCTCCATATTTACCTCGTTGTCCTCAGCCAGCAAAACATGACGTCCTTCCAGAGAGCGCTTTTCCTTTGCTTTTTCTTTCTCCACATCCTCAGCGGGAAGCTTCGGAGAAGATTTCTCCTCCTGAATAACCGTAAAGGGAAGAATAACCGTAAAGGCGCTCCCTTTCCCCACCTCGCTTTCTACATAGATCTCTCCGTCCATCAGCGTCACCAGGCTTTTGGTAATGGGCATTCCAAGGCCTGTGCCTACGGCCTGCTTGGCGCTGAACCGCAATTCCCGGCTGTAGGGCTCGAAAAGATGGGGAAGAAAGCTCTCTGCCATTCCGATTCCTGTATCGGCTATGACAAATTTATATTTCTCATAATCCCCCTGATCCATCTGTGTTACGGAAACCGATACCGTATCCCCTTCACTGGTAAACTTGAACGCGTTGGAAAGGAGATTGTTCAGTATCTGATGGATGCGGAAGGGATCTCCCAAAACCCGTGGATTTTTTATATGCAGTTCCCGCTTTAAAGTTTTTCGTTCGGCCTCGGCCTGAAAACGGAAGGTCTCCAGACACTCGTCCAGGCATTCTTCCAGATCGAATTCCTTGTTGTTGAGAGTGATCTTTCCCTGCTCCATTCGGGACATATCCAGAATATCGTTGATAAGCCCCAAAAGCTGACGGCTGGAGGAATTGATCTTTCCCAGATATCCCGCCACCTTATCCGGAGATTCCGTATTCTGGCCCGCCAGATCCGAAAGCCCTATGATAGCGTTGAGCGGAGTTCTCATATCGTGAGACATGTTGCTGAAAAAGCTCTGCTTTGCAGCCTCGTTCTTTTTGGCGATCTCCAGGGCGTCCTCCAGAAGCCTTCTCTCCTGCAGCTGACGCTGCTTTTCTTCCTCTACCTCCCGAAAGCAGAGTACGACCTCTTCCGGGGCCAGGGATTCGTCGAAAAGGATCCGCACACTGACCCAGCGCATCTCCTCCCCAAAACGCCGGAGGAAATCTCCCCCGAAATCCCGGATCCGCTGAGAAACAAGCCTTCTTATGTTCTGAGAGGAGAAGCTCTCCAAAAACTCCTTATAGGCGTCCTCCTCGATCACTTCCCCGGCCACCCGCAGAAGCTCCTCATAGCGGCCTGTGGGCGCTATCCGGCTGCGGACGTAATCCGAGCCTTTTATCATCTCGTAGGTATCTTGCCCAAAGTCGATCCTATAAAGGGCATAATAGGAATTCCCCAACACGCGGACCGTTTCATTGGTCCGCCGGATACGGTCGTTGATCTTTACATCCCGCCAGGTCATACCGGCCAGGACCGCAAGGAAAGAAAGCACGAGCACTCCAAAAAGGAGGGTGAACCAGTTGAAATTCCCAAGAATATCGGAATACGGAACGGTGATGATGGAAAACCAGCCGTTGTCCATACGTGCATAGTATACCGCCCGCCGGCTGCCGTCCAAATCCACAATATAGGAATCGCTGCTTTCCATAAGCCCTTCACTGATCTTTCCAATCAACCCGCTCAGATACTGCTGGAGTTCCTCGTCCGAACGCTCCAGGGCCGTGCTTTTATATATCACTCTTCCCGCGCTGTCACATAAAAAGAAGGATTCTCCTTTGGTGAGCGCCAGAGAATCAAACTCTAACCGGATGTTCTGCGGAAAAATATCGAAAGCCATGACGGCATCCGTGTTCCTGCACCGTTGGGCCACTGTGATTACCGGCTTGCTGTAGATCACGTCCGTATACACATCGGTAAAAACCGCCTCTCCCTCAGCTTCCAGCGCCTTTTGATACCATTCGGCGGCGCCGACGTCATAGGTGGAATCTCCCTCCCACGGATTAGCCGCAAGAATTTCCCCATCCATGACCACATAGGGATCCACAACGCCTTCGCCCAATACGGCGTCGAGTCGATCAAAATATGCAGACAGCCACTCCAAAAGCTCTTCACGGGAATTTCCATCCGCCACACGCCTGTCGATAGTGGCTGTACCAAAAGAAATCAGCGTCTCATATACAGTCAAACTGCTCTGTTCTTCAGATGCATAGTTCTGCGCCAGAGCCATACCTGTATCCTGAGAATTCTTCAGCAGAGTGGAACGGATCAAAATCATTCCGGAGACAGCCAGAATCACCAGCATAGCAAAGGCAACGATATTGAGCCTCATATTCCGAAGAGCCTGCAGCAGCTTCGACCTGCCGGTTTTCCTGCCCTTTCCCTTCATTTCTTTATCCCCTCCGGATCGCTTCCGTTACTTTTTCATAGGCGGGCGCTATTTCCGCCATCATCGCAGCCGCTTCCTCCAGTCTGCCCTCCCGAAGCAAAGCCACCTGCTTCGTAAAGAGACCGAACAAAGCCGTCATGGAAAGATTCCCGCACAGGCCCTTGAGGGTGTGCGAGGCGGTTACCGCTCCGTCCATATCCCCGGCGGCGATAGCCTCCCGCAGCTTCCCATAATTGGAATCATCCAGAAACTTTTTCAGAAAGCGCTCCAAAAGAGCTTCGTTGCCCATAAAACGGCCCAAAGCGCTCTCCACGTCCACACCGGCCTCGATCCATCTTTCCTTTTTCAAAGCGTCCATCCCGCATCCTCCTCACTCATCTTTTTTATACATTTGGGATAGCTCCTCCTCTACAGAGAAAAAGCATTCCAGGAGCCATGGATTAAACACGCCGCACTGGCCCTCCCGTATCATTCTCACGACGGTTTCCCGGGGGAACGCATCCTTATAGACGCGCTTGCAGCTGAGAGCATCGTATACGTCCGCCAAAGAAACGACCTGCGCCCAAAGGGAGATTTCTTCTCCCTTCAGTCCGTCGGGGTACCCTCTTCCATCCCACCGTTCATGGTGATGACGGGCAATATCATAGGCATATTGGTAAAAGCTGTGGGAATGCAGCTGGGGGATCCTTTCCAACAAAACGGCCCCCTGAGTAGTATGCCGCTTCATGACTTCGAATTCCTCCGGCGTAAGCCTGCCGGGCTTGTTCAGAATAGCGTCGGGAATAGCAATTTTTCCCACGTCATGCATAATAGACGCCAGGGCGATATCGTCTATAGCCTCTTCATCCAGCCCTTCTCCCAGCCTGGTGTTGGTCAGAAGGAACTCCGTTATGTCGTGGATCCGGCGGACATGTTCCCCCGATTCCCCGTTCCGGAATTCAATAGCCGTTGAAAGAGCCTCGATCATCCCTTGGTTCAGCTCAATGATCTTCTGAGCCTTTTCCAAAAGCTCCGACTGCTGACGCTCCACCACGCTGCTCAGACGTTTTCTGGCCCGAAACAGCTCGACCACGGAATTCACCCGGCGCAGAACCACATACGGAACCACGGGCTTGCTGATCACATCCATCACACCCAGGCGGTATGCCTCCTTCATAGTTGCGTCGCTGGTTTCCGCCGTGATCAGAAATACCGGTACCTTATCCAAAAGAGAAGCCTTTTCCAAATGCCGCAGCACCTCCAGGCCGTCCATTTCCGGCATCATCACATCCAACAGAACGGCGCAGTACCTCTCTGGATCCGCAAGGATCTTCCGAAGGCCCTCCTTCCCGTTCTCAGCCTCCTCCACGGCGTACACCGGCGAAAAAAGATTCTCCAGGATCCCGCGGTTGATTTCGTCGTCGTCTATCACAATCAGAGTGCTTTGGGAGCTTTTGGCAGCTCCCTCCATAAGCTCCTTCTCCATTTTCCCCTCTCCCTTCCAAACCCATATGCTGTTTTTCCACAGGGTCCGCTTCACACATTTCGCTGCAGATAGATTTCCCTTCAGGCACACGTTCTCTTACATGTGCAGGCCCATAGAGCCGCAGCGGGACTCGCGCCGAATCCGCCCCGTGCTGCAAAAGGCGGAGGCGCGCCGGCACCTCCTCCTCCTTTTTGG
>URRG01000151.1 GCA_900550095.1 uncultured Oscillospiraceae bacterium | reverse complement strand
AAAACGATCGTTAAAAAGGTTTCCGACGTGTTGGAGATCTCCAGCCACAAGGACGACGAGAAGGGGAAAAAGGGCAAGAAGCGCCGCATGACGGCGGCGGAGCGCAAACAGGCCATCGAACAGCTCACCAGGGAGATGAAGGCGGCCGCCAAGCTTCTTGAATTTGAGCATGCGGCCTATCTGCGCGATAAGATCAAGAGCCTGCAGGAAGGAAAATAACGGAGGGCGGAAGCGATATGAGTTCTAAATCCATTTTTGTAAAAGGCGCCAGAGAGCATAATTTGAAAAACATAGATGTGGAGATCCCCCGGGAAAAGCTGGTGGTGTTCACAGGGCTTTCCGGTTCGGGGAAAAGTTCCCTGGCCTTCGACACCATCTATGCCGAAGGGCAGAGAAGATATGTGGAATCCCTCTCTTCCTATGCCCGGCAGTTTTTGGGGCAGATGGAAAAACCGGATGTGGATTACATCGAAGGGCTTTCTCCGGCTATTTCCATCGACCAGAAAACCACCTCCAAAAACCCGCGTTCTACGGTGGGGACCGTTACGGAAATCTATGATTATCTGCGCCTTCTCTATGCCCGGATAGGCATTCCCCACTGCCCGGTCTGCGGCAGGGAGATCCAGCAGCAGACGGTGGACCAGATCGTGGATCAGGTGCTTTCTTTGCCGGAAAGGACGAAGATCATGGTGCTGGCGCCGGTGGTGCGGGGGAGAAAGGGCGAGCATCTGAAGGAATTCGACGCCGCAAGGAAGAGCGGCTTTGCCCGTGTCCGGGTGGACGGGATCATCTACGACCTTTCCGAATCCATCAAGCCGGAAAAAAATAAAAAGCATACTATTGAAATCGTAGTGGACAGGCTCGTGATCTCTCCTGATATCCGTTCCCGGCTGGCGGACTCGGTGGAAACGGCCGCCTCCCTTTCAGGCGGAGTGTTGGTGGTCAATGTGCTTGGCGGGGAGGATATCACCTTTTCTCAGAACTATGCCTGCCCGGAGCATGGCGTCAGCATCGAGGAGCTGACGCCGCGGATGTTTTCCTTCAACAACCCCTTCGGGGCCTGTCCGAAATGCACGGGTCTTGGAGCCTTTATGCGCATCGACCCGGATCTGGTGATTCCGGACGGGTCAAAATCCATCAATAAGGGCGGCCTCAAGGGAAGCGGCTGGGCGCTGGAGGGCAACTCCATTGCCGCCATGTATATGGAAGGGCTCTCGAAGCATTACCATTTTTCTTTGGATACGCCTCTTCAGGAGCTTCCAAAAGAAATCATCGATATCCTTCTCTATGGGACAAAAGGAGAAAAAATTGCCCTTGAACGCACAAACGGGCGGGGGACTATGACCTATGAGACGGAGTTCGAGGGTATCATCAATAACTTGGAACGGCGATTTAAGGAGACCCAAAGCAGCTGGATCAAGGAAGAGATCGAATCCTATATGAGCGCCATCCCCTGTGACGAATGCCACGGGAAAAGGCTTTCGCCCATCAGCCTTTCCGTAACGGTGGGCGGGCTCAACATTGCGGATCTTTGTGATCTTTCCATCACGCAGGCCCTGCGTTTCGTGGAAGAGCTTCAGCTTACGGAAAAAGAGCATATGATCGCCGGCGCGATCCTCAAGGAGATCAAGAGCAGGCTGGGCTTTTTGCAGAGTGTGGGACTTTCCTATCTGACGCTGTCCCGTTCCTCCGGAACCCTTTCCGGCGGAGAAAGCCAGCGGATCCGCCTTGCTACACAGATCGGTTCATCTCTTATGGGGGTTTTGTATATTCTGGACGAGCCCAGCATCGGCCTTCACCAGAGAGACAACGATAAGCTTCTGACCACCCTGAAGCATCTACGGGATCTGGGCAACACCGTTATCGTTGTAGAGCATGATGATGAAACCATGCTGGCGGCAGATCATATTCTGGATATCGGCCCCGGCGCGGGAATACACGGTGGTTCGGTGATCTATAACGGCGATGTGCAGGGGCTTCTGCAGTGTGAAAACAGCATAACCGGCCAATACTTAAGCGGCAAGCGAAGGGTGGAGGTTCCCGCATCCCGCAGAAAGGGGAACGGGAAGAAGCTTCGCATTGTGGGAGCTTCCCAGAACAATCTGAAGAACGTAACGGTGGATATCCCTCTGGGGGAATTCGTATGCGTCACGGGCGTATCCGGTTCGGGAAAGTCGTCTCTTGTGAACGAGATTCTGTTTAAACACCTGGCGGCGGAATTAAACAGGGCCAAGACCAGGCCGGGCGCTTTCAGGCAGATGAAGGGCTTGGAAAATCTGGATAAGGTCATTGAGATCAACCAGGCTCCCATAGGAAGGACGCCGCGTTCCAATCCGGCCACTTATACCGGCGTGTTTACGGATATCCGAGAGCTGTACGCTTCCACGCAGGACGCTAAAATGCGCGGCTTCAATTCCGGACGGTTCTCCTTCAACATCAAAGGCGGCCGGTGCGAGGCATGCCAGGGCGACGGTATTTTGAAGATAGAGATGCATTTTCTGCCGGACGTTTATGTTCCCTGTGATGTGTGTAAAGGCAAACGGTATAACCGGGAGACTCTGGAGGTCAAATACAAGGGAAAAAGCATTTATGATGTGCTGGAAATGACCGTGGAAGAAGGCGTGGAATTCTTTGGAAGCCTGCCGAAGATTTCCCGCAAACTGCAGACTCTGCAGGATGTGGGGCTTGGCTATATCAAGATCGGCCAGCCGGCTACCACCCTTTCCGGCGGCGAAGCCCAGCGTGTAAAGCTGGCGGCGGAGCTGAGCCGCAGACCTACGGGCAGGACCATTTACATTTTGGACGAGCCCACAACAGGCCTGCACATCGCGGATGTGCACAAGCTGATAGAGGTCCTGCAGAAACTGGTAGATACGGGCAATACAGTGGTCGTTATCGAGCACAATCTGGATCTGATCAAAACGGCGGATTACATCATCGACCTGGGGCCGGAAGGGGGAGACGGAGGCGGCATGGTGGTCGCCAAAGGGACGCCCGAACAGGTGGCCCGGGTGGAGGAATCCTATACAGGCCAATATCTGAAAAAAGCGCTGGCAAAGTAAGAGCAGAGGAGGCGCAGCGTAAGCGGTGAAAGGAAATCTGGAAGCGGCGTCTCTCTGCGGCTGGAGCACGGCCGTGTATATACCTGAAGGAGCACGGGACGATCTGCCGCTTGTGTTTATATGCGGGGGAGGGTGCGTACAGGAAGAGCTTCGTTCCCTTGCGGACTTGTGGGAAAAAGGGCGGCCAGGGGAGGATTTCCCATTTCTCCTGGCGGGACTGGGAGCGGCAGACTGGAACAGCGCCTATTCTCCCTGGCCGGCTCCGCCTCTTTCCGCAGAGGGGAAGGGCTTCGCGGGGTGTGCCGCGGAAACGGGCAGGTTCCTTTTGAAAGAATATCTTCCCTATGTGTGTGGACGGTACCCCGCCTCATCCCGAAAAGAAAAGCGGGCCGTGGCCGGGTATTCCCTGGGAGGCTTGGGTGCTCTTTACCTGTTTTTGGAAACGGGGGAGTTTGCCGGGGCGGCCAGCTGCTCCGGTTCTCTGTGGTATCCGGGATGGTGCGGCTATGCGGAGAAAGCGCCTGTTCCCCGGGAGCCCGGCTATATATATCTTTCTCTTGGCCGGGCGGAAAAGCGTATCCGTTCCCGTCTGATGGCTCTTAACCCGGAATGTACGGAGAAGACCCGCGCTCTGCTTTCGGAGCGTATGGCAGAGGGCTCTCAGGCTGTTTTCCAATGGAACAATGGAGGGCACGGGTTTGAGGCGGCGGAGCGGATGCTGCGGGCTTTTTTGTGGCTGCAGCCTTTTCTGGAGAATCCAGCCTGCGCTGAGAATAGATAACGTATTTTTTAGGGCTTCTGCTTTCACAGCCGAAGCCCTGATTTTGCTTTTTGGGGGATAGGCCGTTTTTTGCGGCAAAGGGTATCTTCTGCTTTCGGCCAGGGGAGAAAGCGTGCTGGATTCCTGCGCAAAAGGCTTTATTCTGGGAAATCGATCTGGTATAATACGTTGTGACGCTGCCGGGCTTCCTAAGGGGGGCTGAATATGGGATTTGCTTTTAGCGGCCCTGCAAGGAGGATGTGTCTTCTGCATCTCTGTGCCGGGCGGCATAGCGAACATGTTTTCATGCTTTTGCAAAAGAAAGACGGGAAGGAGCCGTGGACTTCCAGCGCGGAGGAAAGCCGTGTTTCAGGAAGTGCAGAAGCTATAGTGACTGTGTCTGTGAGAATTTATATTCAGGGCCGGACGACGTTTGGAGCAAACGCCTTTTCGGATAGAGAATGGAGGAGTGCATATGCCCGCGGCCATCACACATTATCTGCATGCAAAACGGATCCTTGAGGCGGTCCGGAAGGGGGAGCCATCTTTTCATGTGGACGGCGACGCTTTTTTCTGGGGAGCTCAGGGGCCGGATTTTCTGTTCTGCAGCCGTTTCCTTCCCTGGCAGAGGGGAGAAAGCCTATCTGTATACGGCAGCCGTCTTCATGACCTGACCCCCTCGGTCCTTTTCAGCGCTATCAAAAAATATGAGGCGTCTCATCCCGGGGAACCTCTTCGTTCCTACATCTTGGGATTTCTCTGCCACTATTCGGCGGATCGCGTCTGTCATCCCTTTGTGTGTTTTGGAGCCCGGACGCTTTTAGAGGAGGATCCCTCCCAGTCGGAGGAGGTCTTCCACAATCAGATCGAGTCGGCCCTTGATACGATCATGCTTCGGTATGAGACGGCTCAGCTTCCTCTGGAATTCCCTCTGAAGCGGGCGGTTCCGAAAAATGAAAGCGCCGTGAAGGCGGCGGCCGGGCTGTATGTATATTTGCTTGCGGAGCTCTTTCAAAAAAAGGTTTCCTTTGAACAAATGCTGGAGGCTTTCCGGGACTGCCGCACTATTTTCGGCCTGCTTACGGACAGGACGGGCTTTAAAAAGAACCTTGTGGAAAAACTGGAAGGCGGGAAGAAACGCTCTATTTCCTGCCACATCCGGCCTTTAAGCGAAAAAGAAGAGACGGATTACGCCAATATTCTGAACGGCGAATGGCGGTGGCCTCCGGAAAGTGAAACCTATCGGGACGAAAGCTTTTTTGCGCTCTATGAGAAGGCGGTCAAGGACGGCGCGGAACTGCTGAAGGAGTGGCCTAACAGCGCAGATATGGAGGCCTTCACGGAAGAAATCCCCTTCGGGGGCTGACACCTGGGGGATGGCATAGCTATGCAAAAGGAGGAAGAGTATGCGCGGTGAAAAGGAAATGATGGAACTGATCCTGGGGACGGCGCAGGAAGACGAGCGAATCCGGGCGGCCTATATGGGAGGTTCCCGGTGCAATCCCAACGCCCCCAGGGATATTTTTCAGGATTACGACATAGCCTATGTGGTAAAGGAGACGGAATCCTTCCAGAGGGATCCTCATTGGATCGACCGCTTCGGAGAGAGGCTTTATATGCAGTATCCGGAAGACAGCTCCTGTTATCCTTCAGACAAGGCGAACTGCTACGGATGGCTGATACAGTTCCGGGATGGAAACCGGATCGATCTGCATGTGCAGACGCTGAAGCGGGCTCTGCAGGATTTTGAAGAAGACAGCCTCTGCACCGTCCTTTTGGACAAGGACGGGATTCTTCCGCAAAAAACGCAGGGTTCGGACAAGGCCTTTTGGGTGAGCCGGCCTACACAGATTCAGTTTTCCGAGGTATGCAATGAATACTGGTGGGGGCTCAACAGCCTGCAGAAAGCCTTATGGCGAAAGGAGATCCCCTATGCTCAGTGGGTTGTGAACGAGGTGCTGCGCGGGCAGCTTCTCACGCTTCTTTCCTGGAAGATCGGGGCAAGGACGGATTTTTCCTGCAGCATAGGCAAAGCGGGGAAGTATATGGACCGGTGGCTGACGAAAGAGGAATACAGCCGGTTCCTGGATACCTACTGCCCGGGAAATGCGGAAGCCATGTGGGGCGCTGCAGAGCGGATGTGCGTTTTCTTCGGCGAGACGGCCCGGGAAACCGCGGCGCTTTTTGGATTTTCCTATAACGAAGAGGAGGCCGCAGCCAGTCTCGGCCTGTTCCGCAAAATACGGAAGCTTCCGCAGGGAGCGGAAAGGATCTGCTGACAGATTCTTTCCTGCGGCTGGCGCCGTATGTGACCAAATCACAGACGCAGGCGGCTCCGGCTGTTACAGTGTATGTATTCTGCAATGGGAGCGG
>URRG01000150.1 GCA_900550095.1 uncultured Oscillospiraceae bacterium | reverse complement strand
GGGGAGCGATCCATCCGTCGTCCGTTATGAGCAGGGTGCGGCTGTCGTCCAGAACGGCGAAGCCCTCCCGGGAAACCACCCCATGCCCCAGAGGTACGGGCCCGTCGGCCTCGTCCAGGGTGCGGGCCGTGCCGCCCAGATCCTTCGCCGGGTCGGAATACCTCCACACGCTGCCGTAGGTGCAGCCCTCCGCGAAGACCTGTATGCGCAGGGAATTTTTTCCGAACTTTCCCCCCGAATAGGTAAGCTGCAGCCGCTTCGTGCGGATGGAAAGGCCCTCCTCCGTTTTTTCCGCCGAAAACTCCGGCGTCTCGAAATCCCGGTTCCAAACCGTCTGGCTGGGGCGGTCCTCAAATACGCCCTCCTCGCTGTATTCCAGCCGCAGAAGGCCCTCCGTCAAAACCGTGATGCGGTATTTTTCCCCCTGCAGGACGCTTTCCTCCCTGCTCTTCGGGGTCGTTTTCACCCGGTATATCTCCTTCATTGCCCGTCATTCCTCTCCTTTCGCCCTTTTGCCCCGGGAAACCGGCGCGCCCCGCGCGCTTCCGCATCCCAGAGGCCTCTTCCCCCTCATTATAGCGGCGCGGCAGGGCAAAGTAAAGGCAAAACAGACGCCCTGCCGCTCTTTGCCGTCCCTTATCCTTCTCTGCCCTTCTTTTTCCCTCTTTTCCCCGTTTCGCAAAAATCTCTGCCCCCGATTGCAAACAGAAGCCAAAACCGCGTATAATAGAGGCAGAAAAACAGGCCGGAGAAGCAGCCCCGGAGACCGCTTCTCCGGCGGGAACGAAACGGAGGAATCCAGTATGCGCTCAGCGGAGCCTATACATGACATCTATAACGCCTATGATATCACAGCCATAGGCGAGCTTCTGATCGACTTCACCCCCGCCGGTTTCAGCCAGCGGGGCGACATGCTCTTCGCCCGCATCGCCGGAGGCGCCCCCGCCAATGTTCTTGCCGCCGCCTCTAAACTGGGATGCCGCACCGCCTTTATCGGGAAGGTTGGCCGGGATTCCTTTGGCAGATTTCTGAAGGATACGCTGGAAGGGGCCGGAATCGACGCCCGGGGCTTGGTCTTTTCTCCCTATAACACCACTCTGGCCTTCGTCACGCTGGATGAACGCGGCGACCGCTCCTTCAGCTTTTACCGGAAGCCGGGAGCGGATATGATGCTGGAGTTTTCCGATGTGGATCAAGCCTTGGTGGAAAACTGCCGTATCCTTCATTTTGGTTCCGTCTCCCTTACAGACGAGCCCTCCCGCTCCGCCACTCTGGAAACGGTCCGTCTCGCCCGTTCCCTGGGGAAAACCATCAGCTATGATCCCAATTACCGGCCCTTCCTGTGGCCGGATACGGCGGAAGCCCTCCGCTGGATGAAGGAGGGGCTTTCCCTTGCAGATATTGTGAAGATGTCTGAAGAAGAGCTCTTCCTTCTCACCGGCAGCCGGGAGCCGGAGAAAGGCACAAAAGAGCTTGCCCGGGAGGGAAAAGCCCTGATTCTTGTATCTTTGGGGGCAAAAGGGGCCTTTTACCGCCGGGGAGACACCTGCGGCCTTCTGCCCACCTACGATGTAAAGACCATTGACACCAATGGGGCGGGGGACGCCTTTTTCGGCGCTATCCTCAGCCGCCTCTCAAAGCTGGAGCTCTCCGAAACCGCATCTCTTTCCAGGGAAGAGCTGGAGGAGATCCTCTCTTACGGGAACGCCGCCGGTTCCATCACCACCACCCGGAAGGGAGCCATTCCCGCCCTCCCCACGGAGGAAGAGATCCAGCGCTGCCGAAGGGAGGCCCCGCTTCTGCGCTGACAGAGAGCAGGGGTATCGTGGCGCCCATTACGCTCATGCGGGCCGCAGCCTGTAAAAGCTGCTTCCGTTTGTCTATGCAAAGACACAGATACGAAAGAGGGGACGCCGCCAAGCGTCCCCTCCCCCTTATCCCGGCAAAACCGTATGGAAAAAGCTGCGGACTCTCCCGCTGGAAACGCCGCCTCCGCTTCGCCGTTTACCTCTATGCCGTATGCTGTTTGGAGCTTGCAGTTTTCTGGGCGGCTGCGCGCCTTTGGCCGCCGTCCCCCATGGAAAAGCGAAGATCCGCTATTTCACCCGAATCCCCAAAAGCTTGGAAAGCTCTACCGCCTGTTCTGCCGACACTGTGATCCCGTTTACATCGGCAATGGAAAACGCCGCCCCTTCCAAAGAGGAAGAACTGAAATCCAGTCCCTTTATCTCCGCGTGAAAAAATTCCGTGCGCCGGAAGCGGCATTCCTCCAGGCTGCTTTTCTGAAAGCGGCTCCCTCCGAAGGAACCCTCGGAAAAATCCGAACCCTGTAAAAGGCACCCCCGGAACCGGCATTCCGCAAAATTCCCGTAGGAGGCGCCGCAGTGCAAAAACAGAGCGTCGTCAAAAAGCGTCCCCGAAAAGGAAGCGCCCAGCAGGCGGCAGTTCCGGAACTCCGCCCTGTGGAAGCCTCCCCCTTCCATGCGGAGATTAGAGAGATCGCACCCCTGAAACAAACAGTCGGAAAAATGCACCTCTTCCAGAGAAACGCCGGAAAACCGGCACTCTGAAAACGTACAGCCGTAAAAATCCGCCCCGGACAGGGCCGTGTTTTCCAGCTCTTCTCCCGAAAACAGCCTGCCGCGCACATCCTCGTCCTCTCCGGCACGGCCCGCAGCCGCCGCAAGAGGCTCCCGCTCGGGCCTTTCCGGCAGCTTGGGCGGTTTCGGGGACTTATAGGCCGCGGCATTCTCTACGGCTCGTTCCGCAAAGGCTTTTCGCCCGCCCTTGTTCATCTTTTCCGTTTTCTGCGTATACATACAGATCCCTCCCTGAAACAGGGCCCGGCTGTCTTCCCGCCCGTCTCCCAGAAGCCAGGGAGTCTGGAGTCAGGGAATCCCGAGGACCCGGCAGGGCCGCCGCCCCGCCCTCGCATTCCCCAAGCTCCGGCCCGTATAGGCGTATCCTATCACAATCCGCCGGGGGCTTCAAGTCCGGCCCAGCCCGCAGGGGACGCAAAAAAGCGCCGCGAAGCCTCTTTTGCTTCACAGCGCCTTTCTTCACGCTTCAGGAGAGCCTGAAATACTCCCCTTCATGGAGCTCCGTTTTTTCCGATGTCCCGGGAGCCGACTTCAGAAGGAACCCCTTGCCGCCCCCCGAGGCCCGCAGAAGGTGGTATACGCCGTCCTCTTCCACCAGGGCGGCCCCGTCCTCCAGGGCGATGCCGGGGATCTCCTCGCCCACCATCATCCGGTCGAAGCCCTCCCGGCCTTCCTGGTTATAGTGAGGGCATATAGCCGCTGGAATCAGGGAAAGTCCTCCCGCCCGGCTGTAATCCCACCAGCCCCGGTTCATGGAGGTATCGGAATCGCTGTGCCCGAATACGGCCCAGCAGACGGCCCCCGCGCTGGTGCCGCAGAGGATCGTGCCGTGCTGATACGCCCGGCGCAGGCAGGAATCCACCCCGTATTCGTGCCATACATGCATCATGCCGGAGGTATCCCCTCCGCCTACATAGATGATATCCGCAGCGGAAATTTTTTCTTCCACCGTCTCTCTGGGCGGCTTTTCCGTCACCAGGCGCAGGGTGGAGGTCTCGCATCCCATGCCGCAGAAATATGCGTTTATAAACATGATATACGATTCAGCATCCTCGCTCGCTGTGGGCAGAAAGAGGAATTTCGGCCGTTCCTTATGCGCCATGCGCACAATGCATTCATCGATCTCCCTGGTCTGGCCAGCCATCGCGTCTCCGCCGCCGATTGCAACGATTTTTCCCATATTTGGACGCCCCCTTTTCTCATAGGGTTTCCGGCCCCAAAGGGCCCTATTCCCCCTTATCTTGTATTGTATCAGTTTATTCATGATTTGTATAGTTAATTCTTTGTAATATTAAAAAAATTAGTAAATCTATAGAATCGATCAAAACAAAAAGCTCCAGTCTTAGACCAGAGCTTTTTGTCCTAACCCCGTGTTAATCAGTATCCAATATAATAATATTCATGAACGGCCAAAGAACTATAATATGATAATGATAGCTTTTATCCCATCCGTTGCTTAAAATTACCATATTGGATTTATAGCCAAAGGCAACAACCGAATGATAACCAGAAGGATTATCAGAATTTGGAAAACTTTTTACTCCCATTATAACAGGATGATTTTTGTCAATCTGCTCTTTGATAGAATTCATACTAATTCCTGTAACCGCTCCTAAAGCATATCGATACGTATCGGACGTGGGAACTCCTCTTGCATTAACATAATCTAATAAACCGGAATATCCGTCTGAATATGTAATATCCTAATACGTTCCCTCACGTGTTTTATAAGGTGAATTTACACCATTTGTATCCATTGCCAGATACAAGGCTTTAAACATATTCCAATCCGAACCGGCATATAAAGCACTTTTCCCTCTGCATTTAGCATAATATTTAACAACGTTGGTTCCCGCCGTGGGAGTACAATTATCGTCAACAACAGAAGCATGCCCTCCTACGATAGTTTTTCCTTTAAAATCATACATATCTGCCAACGTAAAGTTTTTATAGTTTGTTACCATAATACTTCCTTTGGTAATACTTGCCCGAGGAGAAACCTGCGGAGTTTTCATAGAGGCAACAAATTCATTATAACCTTTCTTAAGGTCTTTCCGATCAACAGCTATAGCTTCATCCGTATATAAATCTAAAAGTTGGCCGTCTTCTTCAATTGCATAGGCAGATTGGCCTAGGTAATATACTTTTCCAAAAGTATCCGCTGAAAGCACTCCCGGCGTATTTGTTTGGCTTATCTGCTGCAGCATATGGAATACTTCATTGGTTCCGTCAAAGGAATAGCTGTGAACCGAATATACTCCGTCCAACACATCGATTTGGATATACCCTGTATCCTTTCCATTGGTAACTAAATTGTATATGTAGCTGTTGGGAACATTCTCCAAATCCTATAGGATAAATTCGCTTTTTATGCTCGTTTCTTCCGACCATATATTGTTTTCATCCGGTTCAGCCGCTATCCGTTCAATCTGCTCCCTGGCAAATGTTCGGGCCGGATTTAACTCACTGGCCGATACTCCCAATCCAAACACCGATAGGATTAACGACAATAATAAAACAAGAGATATTATCTTTTTCATATTTTATTTCCTCCTGTTACTCAAGATCCTTTTTGAATTCAGCTTCCCAATATGTTTCTAAAATTTTTCTGTCAAATGCTTTATCACATGTATAAGAATACCTGCCGATTCTTAAACGCGTATAGTCGTTCTCGCTGCCGCTTCCCGGGAAGATACCAAAGGATACTTTCTTCCCTTCACGGGTGATAAGCGACATAGCCCAATCGCCGCCGTAGGTATGAAAAATATAATCGCTGAGGCCTCGCTGCAGGGTGCAGTCCAGCGGGGACAAAATTGTTTCCATACTTTCCCTGTCAGCGATATATAGTGTCCTGCCATAGTGATTGACACCCACTTCCACTATCTCCTCCCTGCTGATACCGAGGACATCATACGTATTCCCCCGAAGAGGATAGCGTATCAGGTTCCAGGCTATGAGCCCCAATATAAGGACGAGAAGCCCCCAGCAGACGCACCTTTTTACCGTTTTCCTGCGGCGGGATCCCGGCTTTCTACTTCTTTTTCCCTGCTGCGGATCGGGCCGGCTCATATACAGCGCATATAGATCGTTCATGCGTTCACCTGCTTTCTCTCCTGCCATTCCCTATCAAACGAAAACGGCAGGTTAGGCCTATTGAACCGCTGAACAGCCCATGGGAATCTCCTTCTTTCCTCTATATTTTTAACTGCATTCCCTCGACTTCAGTATATGCTTTTGTATTTGTGAAATCTATTGACATAAGCAACATTTTTCTCTGCGGAAATTTATATATTTTACCAAATTATAATTAACAAATACAATTTATATCAATAAAAACGCCCCGCTCCTGCCAAAAAGCAGAAGCGGGGACACGGTTACAATATAATAGCATGCATAGCAGGGATAGCGTGAGCAGGCATGCAAACCTGCCGTTCAGCTCAGTCTATATCCTTGCTGCCCTCAACGCGGAAGGAAGCCTCCAGGCAGGGGGAGCCGGTGAGCTCCAGGGTGCGCTCATCGGGCTGGCCGCCGCCCACGGAAAGCACACACTCTCCGGCGGGAATGCTCCGGCTGCCGTCTTCAGCCACCACCAGCATGCTGCGGGGGCTGACGGTGA
>URRG01000149.1 GCA_900550095.1 uncultured Oscillospiraceae bacterium | reverse complement strand
CCCTCTTGGCTGCTTCTTTCTCCCCTTTCTGGGCAGTTCCAGAAAGGGGATGCCACCGCGGCATGAGCGGATACAAGACGAACAAATATATACTATCGTAGAAAGTCAAGAGACCGCAGAAGAAAAAAGCCTGTCTATTCCTTCTCTCCTAAAGCAACGGATATCCCTCAACCTATCCTATTACGATATATAAAAATTTTTCCAGCTGACCCGATACGATAAGCCCCGTTTGCTATACTGAAAACGGATAGGAGAGGATCCGTATGTTCGATTTCGGGGCGCGGCTGCAGGGCCTTCGCAGAGAAAGAGGCTGGACACAGGCGCAGGTAGCCGACAGGCTGCAGGTTTCCCCCCTGACGGTGAGCCGGTGGGAACAAAATTACATATTCCCCTCAACAGAGCGGCTTATAGAATTATCCTCTCTGTATAATGTTCCATTGAATTATCTGATTGGATTAGATAAAGAAAAGGCCGTAGTAGTGGATAAGCTGACCCCCTCCCAGCAAAAAATCATTGCGGATCTGACAGAGGAATTTCGCTGTGATCAGCAGGAAAAAGGCGCTGAAAACGGTCTCAGCAGACGTCAGCTGAACATAATAAATACTCTATTTTCAGAATTCGGCAACAGAAAGGCATGATGCCTATGAAAAACAGCGGGAAAAACCGCATGGAATATAGGGAACGAAATCTCCGCATCCTGCTGGAATACATCCGCTACGGCACATACAAAAAGGTAGGGGAGTTGGAGGGCGTCACCGGGGAACGCATCCGCCAGATCAAGGAATGGACCCTGTTCCACCTGTTCGGGCATCCCCGCGAAAGCAGCCCCCAGAAAGCTCTGCGCCGTTTGCCACAACGGGAAGGTCTATCCGAAAGCCAGGTGCGGGAAGCCATGAGGCGTCAACTTTTACACATATACCGGGAGAATCCGGAGCTCGTTTTTCCCTGCGGAGAACCGTCCCTCATCCCCACTCCGGAAGACACTCTTATATACATACACACGGCTTTTTTCTCCGCAGTCCGGTAGAAAGCAGCCCCCGCTCAGAATAAAAGCGGGGGCTGCTTTCTGTTATGCTCCATTTTATGTAAAGATTTTACGAAGGGCAATCAAAATGGATCGCAAATAAAGAAAGGGCCGTGAAGCAGAACTGTCTGTTTCCCGGCCCTTTTGTCCGTATCCACTAGTATCAAAACGTCCTATAAAAAGCAGAAAGTACCGCTCACGGCTTATGATAGAGCTTTTTCGTCTGTGTCCTGGGTTCGCAGGTGAGATGCATGCCCAGCTTGCGGAAAATAGATTCATCCACAGAGGATAGGATCACGCTGGAATGGACCTCGCAGCCCTTCAGCTTGGAAAGCTGCTTCAGCGCCAGACCCGCCACGGGGTTCATAGCGGCGCAAATAGAAAGGGCTATCAGGATCTCGTCCGTATGCAGGCGGGGGTTGTGATTCCCCAGGTGATGGGTCTTCAGGTTCTGAATAGGCTCGATCACGGTGGGAGCGATCAGCATGATCTTGTGGTCGATGCCCCCCAGGGCCTTCAGGGCGTTGAGAAGCGCCGCCGAGGAAGCTCCCAGCAGGGAAGAAGTCTTGCCCGTGACGATGGTGCCGTCCGGAAGTTCGATGGCGGCCGCAGGCATCTCCGTCTGCTCCGCCCTCTCCAAAGCAGCCTTCACCACCCTGCGGATCTCCGTGGTCACGCCGGCCTTACTCATGAGAAGCTCGATTTTCATCACGGCTTCCTCATCCGCCATGCCCAGCCGCTGGCCGCATAGGGTATGGTAATACCGGCGGACGATCTCCTGCCGGGAGGCTTCCTGGCATGCCTCGTCGTCTATGATGCAGTACCCCGCCATATTCACACCCATGTCGGTGGGGGATTTATAGGGGCTGGATCCCGATATTTTTTCAAAGATCGCATTGAGGACAGGGAAGACCTCCACATCCCGGTTGTAGTTGACAGCCGTTTTGCCATAGGCCTCCAGATGGAAGGGGTCGATCATATTCACATCGTTCAGATCGGCGGTAGCCGCCTCATAGGCCAGGTTCACAGGGTGCTTCAGCGGGAGATTCCAAACGGGGAAGGTTTCAAATTTTGCATATCCGGCCTTAATTCCCCTTTTGTATTCATGATATAGCTGAGAAAGGCAGGTGGCCATTTTTCCGCTGCCCGGGCCGGGCGCTGTGACCACCACCAGCGGGCGGCTGGTCTCCACATACTGGTTCTTGCCGAAACCTTCGTCGCTGATGATATGCGGTATATTGGAGGGATATCCCTCAATGGGGTAATGGAGGAAGACCTTTACGCCCAGCGTTTCCAGGCGGCGCTTGAAGCTTTCCGCCGTGGACTGCCCCGAATACTGGGAAATCACCACGCTGCCTACAAACAGGCCGATGCCCCGGAATGCATCGATCAGGCGGAGCACGTCTGCGTCATAGGTGATGCCAATATCCCCGCGCACCTTGCTCTTTTCGATATCGCCTGCATTTATAACGATTACGATCTCCACCTGGTCAGAAAGCTGCAGAAGCATCTTCATTTTGCTGTCCGGCTGAAAGCCCGGCAGCACCCGTGAGGCGTGGAAATCGTCGAAGAGCTTCCCGCCCATCTCCAGATACAGCTTGTTGTCAAAATGGGAGATCCTCTCCAGAATATGCTCCGACTGGATCTTCAGGTATTTGTCATTGTCAAATCCTACCGCTTTCATTGTCTACCCTCTTCCTCTTTCCCCGCCTTCCTCCCGCCGGCTTCCCGGGAAAAGGGAGACGCAGATTTCTGTATCTCTTCGTTCTCTTCCTGTTCTTCGCTCTTTTCGTCCTAAACCATAACCTTTTCTATTATAGAGGAAATGCGGAGGGATTACAACGGGGATCCATGAAGAAAATGCAGGGCTGCGCCCGCCTCTTTTCATGCACAAAAATCAATTTATGCGATCGCGGGAATTTTCCCCATCCTTCAGCTCAGGAATACAGCCCGTTCCAAAGCAGTCCCCCGGTGAGCTCTGCAAACTCCCCAGACAGCCCCGACAGCCCGGACAGCGAAAAACCGATTTGTCCGCATCGCTCGGACTGTTTGGACCGTTCGGACTATTCAGGGCCGAGCGCACCGCCTAAACACCGGAACAGGGGAGGGCATGCCATCCCCTCTCTTCTTCCCGCATTCTTCCGCCGGACATTGACGGATGCCTCTTTTTTCGGTATACTGAAAAAAGAGAGACCATCCCTTCAGCCCGCAGCCGGGCGCGGGGCATTATGCTTTCTGAAATACAAGAAAGAGGCGCACTGCAATGCTTTCATCCAGATTTTTTCTGTTTTTAACGCTTCCCCTGTTTCTTTTTCCCGCCGCGGGAGGTTTCCTGCCGGGCGGCCTTTCGCTGCTGAAAACAGCCGCAGGCGCCCCGCAGATCCCCGCCACAGGCCAACAGCCCGCTTCTCCCCTGCCCGTGATCCTCTTCGCGGTGTGCGGCTGCCTGCTTATCGCGGCTGTCATAGCGCTGGCGGTAATGCGCAGAAAGCGTTCCGGAAATCACTTTAAAGGGAAATAACCGGTCCGGCGGAGCCCTGGGCCTCCGGCGCAAAGTCTCCCGGACCCCTTTCGGGGGCCTCCGGAAAACGTCCGGCTTCATCGGCTTTCCGCTGCTTCGGGACGGCGAACCGGCGAATCATCGGATCGGCGGATTGGCGGATTGACGGATCGGCCGAACGAAAAAACGAAACAGCGAAAGAACGGCGGCCAGCGGAGCCGCGCAGAAAATCCCCCTGTGTTCCTAAAAGCAGGAGCACAGGGGGATTCCCGTCTCAGGACGCCGCCTTTTTTATTTTGTCAAAAACCTCTTCCCGGAAAAGGACGTAATCTCCCCCGGGGAGAACCGGAGGGAGGGAACGGCCCAGGAGCACCCGGCCTCGTCGGGAAGAAGGCCCTCTTCCCAGCACCGGCGGGCTTCCTCATACAGTCCCTTCACATGGAGGGAGGCGGGATTTTCCTCCCGCTCCAGAAGCTCCGCGGGGAACCCTGCGATAGGGAACCGGTCGAATATGCCGTTGCACACGGCCATATGGGGCAGGATAGTCTCCACCGAGCAGGCGGGGGCCGTATCCTCCTCCACGCAGCGGATCATGCGCAGGATCTTTTTGGCGTTTTCTTCATCGGTCTGGGGCCTTCCGTACACGAGCTCGCGCCCGTCGTGAAAGCGGGCCGTCACCGCCTGGCCGGTGCCGTCCCCAAAGACTACCTCTCCATTCTCAAAGCAGAGGCGGAAGATGGGGTTCTCGTTCACCTCTCCCACATGGGTGGCCGTATACAGAAGCCTGCAGCCCTTATACTCCCCCCGGAGGAATACGGTGTCGAAGCTCTCTATGGGCCGGGCCCTGTAGACGCTTCCCTCCACATACTCCGGCATGGCGGCGGCCTCCATGGTATCCCCCAAAAGGAACAGAAGGCCGTGCAGGTAGTGGGCCGTGGCGTTGGTGGCTACGGAATCCAGGTACCATCCCTTCTCCCGGTCGTAGACCCTGCCCTTCCAACCCCTAGGGTCATAGTAGGCATCGTCCCGCTTCCAGGATATAAAGGTGGAAAAGGAGAGGGGCCTCCCGAACGCGCCTGCCAGGATATCCCGCTTCAAAGCCTGCATGGTATCGCAAAAGGACCACTGGAACCCCACGCCCAGCTTTTTCCCGAAGCCGTCCCGGGCGTCCCTGAGCTCCAGGGCCTCCTGGATGCGGGCCGTGAGGGGCTTTTCGCACAATACATGGGAGCCGTGGGCCATGGCCTCCAGGATCTGCGGTTTGTGCAGGGCGATGGGCGTGGCCAGGATAGCCAGATCCGCCGTATCCTTCTCATAGAACGCCTCCAGGGAAGGATACACAGGCACGTCATGCTCTGAAAACCAGGAAAGCCACGGGGAATTTTCCGGGTAAGGATCCACCGCGCCGCAGAGGGGATTTTTCGAGAGATCCGCAAACTCCGTCAAAAGCTTCATGTAATACGCGCCGTAGCCGGAAATACCGGCAAGAAGCAGTTTCATGATCCGCACCTCCAAAAGCAATATTTTAATACTTCTCTGTTATCATACCTGCAAGATCCCATGTTCCCAGTTTCCGGGTCTCGTGTTTCCCGCCCTTCCCCTCCGGCCTTTTCCGGCGCTTTTCCCGCCCGGCACGGCGGCAGAAGCGGAGCGAAGAGGGAAGGAAAAAGGCGGAAGGGCCGCCGCCCCAAAGCAGGGACGGTCTTTCGCGCCGGGGAACATCCGGCGGCATCCGGTAATATCCGGCAATATCCGGCTGCGTTCAGCAGCGTTTCAGCAAATGCCGCGGGCAGCTCGCTCCCCTCTGAGCATACCAGGGCCCCACAGGAAAAGCAAGCGTTTTTGCTTTCAGGCGGGTACGCAGGCTCCGGCTCAGGACACAGGGCTCAGGGCGCGGGGCAAAGGGAACAAGCATCAGGGCTTCGCCGCCCGGGGCTCCAGCTCCTCCTGCCGGCGGGTCCTGCGCAGCAGGCGGACGTAAAGGGGGATAAGAAACAGATCCGCCATGACCCAGGCCAGGGGATTGGCGAAGCAGGCGGCGGTATACCCGAAGGCGGGCACCAGAACCAGGCCCGCAAAGCCTCTTGCCGCCATCTCGCAGACGCCGGCGAACATGGCGATCTTGCTGTATCCCATGCCCTGAATCAGCAGGCGGTAGATGTTCACCGCCGCCAGGGGGATATAAAAGGCGGAATTTATCATCAGGAACTGGAAGGCGCTTTCGATGATAGCCGTTTCAGATCCGTCTATAAACATAGTGACCAGCACCCGGCCAAAGAAAAAGAGGACGAGGAGGGCCCCGGCCGAATAGACGGAGCCGATGGCCATCCCGGCCCGCAGCCCGGGCGGGATCCGGTCAAACCGCCGGGCCCCCACGTTCTGCCCCGTATAGGTAGACATGGAAACGCCCATGGCGTCGAAGGCGCAGGTAAAAAAGGCAGAAAGCTTGTTGGCGGCAGCCACCGAGGCCACTGCAAGGGAACCAAGTCCGTTGACAGAGCTCTGCAGCAGGATGCCGCCTATGGCGGTGATGGAGCACTGCAGGCCCATGGGGATCCCCATGCCGCAGAGCTCCGCCATATAGGCGGGCCGGGGCCTCAGGTCGTCCCTCGAAATATGCAGGATATGGAAGCGCTTTGCCACGAACACAAAGCAGGCGGTCCCGGAAACCAGCTGAGAGGCCACGGTGGCCACAGCCGCCCCCGCCACCCCCATGGGCGTCCCCAGAACCAGGATAAAATCCAGGGCTATATTGATA
>URRG01000148.1 GCA_900550095.1 uncultured Oscillospiraceae bacterium | reverse complement strand
ATCGCCCGGCGCATGGAGGAGGAAGAGCTTTCGGATATCCTTCGGGATTACCCCAGGCTCACCCCGGAGGAAAAGGAAGATGTTTTCCAGGAGTTCTGCAGAAGGTAGAGCTGCAGGGCGCAGAAGTATGGGGTGGCAGAGCGGATTTTTCTGCCGCAGGTTCAGGGGAATAAACATGCAGGCTGTTTCAGGGAGCCTCCTGAGCCCTGTGCGGAAGGGAAAAGGCCTCCCGCACAAAAACGCTGTGAGGGAAGCCTTTTATCCATTTTCGGTATTCTGTTTGGGTCTATAGATCCGCAGAATCGGGGCCGTTACAAGGAAAGCAGCCTGATGCGGATGACGCCGCAGTCCCAGGAAGCCCAGATACCGTGGCGCATCTCGTCGCCGGAGCGGATCTTGTCGATCCTGTAATTTCCCAGCTCGTCAAAATGTCCTTCTGTTACAGAAAGGAATTCCACATTGGTCGGCATGATTTCGGCAATGGAAAGATGGACGGGAATAGAGCCGTCCTCCGGTTCCGCGGGCTGGAAATAGACCCGCAGCTTATCGCCGGCCAGATAGAATTCGTCCTTTGCCGTCTGGAAAAGGAAGCCGCGTCCCTTTTCAGCCTGGTAGTCCAGAAGGTTTTCTCCTTCAGAATAGCCGGTTTCATGGGCAAAGTCCGTGCTTCCCCAGTCGTTTCCGTAGCGGGCGAAGTATACGGAGGCTTTCCAGCCGCCTTCCAGTTCGTCCAATACGAGAGTATCCTCGCCTGTGCGCTGTACGATCGTGCGCAGAGAGCCGGTGTCTCTGTGTTCCAGCAGAAGCGGAGCTGCGTTCCGCAGAATGCGGAAGGAATGCATGGCGGGCAGGCTGCCGGCTTTCAGGTTCCCATCGGCGTCCAGAACCGATTCAGAGCCGAAGATATGATAGCCGACGGCGCCGTAGCTCCCCACTGCCTCTATCATCATGGAAGCGTTTACGGCAGTGAAGGGAGAGGATTCCGGCACATAGAGGGGGAAGCCGGTTTCTGGGCGGGAGTAAGCTTTGTATACTTCCTCCATGCGTCCCGCCTCCTGCAGGTAGACGTCTGGCGCGATGGAATCCAGCGCTTTGCAGACGGCGTGATAGATGTCCAGGTTCCCCATGCCCGCGCAGCCGGAGGGCCAATCCAGCCCCGCCAGGTTGGAGCGCATTCCGCGGGAGCCGCCGTCCAGCCAAACGTTGGTGTAAACGAAGAGGTCATACGCCTTCTTTCCCTCTGCGGCCACATAGTCGATGTAAGAGGCTACCGCATAGGCGGTGACGGCCTCGGCGCCATAGCTTCCGAAGACCTCTTTCCAGCTTCCGGAAGAGACGGCCCCGGCCTTTTTCCACTTTGCGGCAAGGAGGGAACCTGGATTTTCCTCGCAGTAACAGATCAGCGCCGAAGGGACTTTCCCCTCGTAGGCCGCCTGGCCCAGAGGGCCGAAGTCGCGTTTTGTCCCGCCTAGGATGCCGGCCTCGTTTTCTACCTGTACGCCGATCACGGTCTGTTCCTCTTCATCATATTGGCGGATGGCTTCCATCAGCCGCCGGAAGGCCCTGGCGTCCGCTTCCCGGTTTTCCGCAGAGTGGGCGGAAAGCTGCAGGATGGGGGAACCGTCCTTCAGAAGGGCTCTTTGGAATCGCTTCGTATCTGTCTTCACCCAGGAGGGGACGTATTCCATGGTTCCGTTTTTCCAGGTGGCAAACCAAAGGAAAATCACTTTCAGCCCGTGGCTGCGGGCGCCGTCGATGAGCTGCCGGACGAATCCGTCGTTAAAATACCCTTCTTCCGGCTCGAATACCTCCCACGGCACGGGAACGGCTATGGTGTTCCCGCCCAGAGCCTGGACGGAGGCATAGGAGATTTCCATATCCTGCGGAAAATAACTGGAAGAATTATGCGTCTGCCCACCGATGGAAAGAAAGGGCTTTCCATGGACGGTGAAAACCGGATGTTTTGTAAATTGGTTCATTGCAGGTACCTTCTTTCATAGAAATAATCGGAATAGGGCGGGCCTATTTCCGGGCAAAGACAAGGCTTCCCCAAAACCCTTTCTTTCGCTTGTACGGAAGAAAGGGCATTTGCAGGCTCAGTATAGCATAGGCACTTTTAAGTGAAAAGTGGTAAAAGGGCCTCTTTTGTGACGTTTAGAGAGAAATATTGGGAAGTGGGCTCCGCCTTTTTTCAAGCGGACTCCCTTGCAGTTTACATGAAAATCATATATACTATGCTTAGTTTTACAGAGTAACAGAGCTTTTCTTGAGTAAAAGGCTTTTCCGGAAAGAGGACGGGATCCTTAGCGGAGAGCCCCGTGGGCTGGATGTTCTGCAAAGGGTAAAAGTAAGAGAGGTGGTTTATATGTTTGGGAAACGCTGCGACGGCCGGCAGGTCCACGAGATAGAGCCCTTTCAGCGTATCGTGCCGTATATCATGAAAACGCGCACGGATTCCATGAATATGTTTGAGGAAAATATCACCTGCGAATCCATGGATTCCTACATAGAAGACAAGAAGCGGGAGGGCGTTGAGCTCGGGTATCTGCATATCATGATCGCCGCTCTTGTGCGTCTGATCGCTTTGCGGCCCCAGCTGAACCGGTTTGTCGTTAGGGGAAAAATCTATACGAGGCCGAAAATCTGGGTGAGCTTCGTGGTGCATCAAAGCCTCAGAGGCGATGGTGCGGGCACCACTATTAAGCTGGCTTTCGAGGGGACGGAATCTATTCTGCAGATCGCAAAGGCGATCAATGAGGCTATTGTCAAAGAGACGTCGAAAAAGACGGGGGAAAATTCCACAGATAAGGTGGCCAGAATCATAATGGGGATTCCCGGCCCCCTGATCCGCATCGCTGTGAACGCGCTGATGTTCATGGACCGGCACAACGCTCTTCCCAAGGCGGTGATGGAGGCGAGCCCCTTTCACACCTCTTTCTTTATTACGAACCTGAATGCTCATGTGCCATAAAGTAACACACAAGAATTTAGTAGACAACCACCCTCTATTCCGACAAAAAAGCCCTGGAAGATGATTTCATTTCAATCTACCAGAGCTTTTTGTTTTGCACTTGTTAATTCATGTATTCATCACAGCTATGATTATTGTACTGCTTTTTGATGTGAATGATAATTGAGCCGTCAGCCTGTTCAGCCTCGTCAACAATCTGATATTTGGTTCTGTTTCGTTCGAGCTGCGCCTTATAATGCGCCAGTTCCTCTTTGACCGCCCTTACTGCGGCAGCATGGCCGAGATCGTCTTTCAGTTGAAAGTGAATGGTTTGCAGCAGGCAAGCTGCCTTAATTCTTTTCATGGTTTGTCCTCCTAAATTTTAATCATGTGTGAGCAGGTTCTGATAGATTTAACTTTTGCCGGATATATGTTCCTATGTCTTGCGGATTGATTTTAAGTGAAAACGAAAATTCCTGCGCGATGATTGTTTCTACTTTTTTCAGTATCTGCGAATCGCTGGAACAAAGCCCTTTTGTACCGTCTTTTGATTTCAAATAAAGACAACTTGCAAGCTGTAAAAGTTCCTTTTCATCTCTGCGAGATAAGATAGCCTGAAACTCTGATGTGCGCTGCTTTCGGTCTTTTGTCCATGGAATTTCACTGTTTCCGACGCTTAAAATTGTTTTATCAATTTCGTCTGAAGATAGAATAGGACGCATTTGTCCGAGTAGTTTTTGATTGTCTACTGGAACATAGATACAAGCATTTTTTTGATGAACCGGCTTCAGAATGTAGTATTTGCGCGCATGAGAATCGGAGTTGAATTTGATAAGACGGACATCTTCAATTTCACAAATCCCTTGCGTGCTGTAATTTACATAGTCACCTTTCCTATACACTGACTTCCCCCTCTCTTGTGGAAGCAAGGTTCCTTTGTTAATTAAATTATAGCAAAAATTTTGATAAATTTTCAAAGGTCGTTTTTCTCAAAAAATCGGACACAACGTTTTGTGCAAAATGCTCATTATCATATAGTTGCATGATTGTAATATGCGTAGAAAAGAAAATCGTTCCTTGACTTTTTAGGGTTCCGCCTGCTAAAATAATATAGTCAAACAGCGAGCAGCGTAGAATCTTGACGGTTCTGCGCTGCTTTTTTTGTTTGTTCGCAGTTTTCAGGCAGCTTTTCTCTGATAAAGACTCCATACCAATATTAAGGCAAAATGGAGGTTATGAAATGCAGTCAAACGAAAAAATTAACTATTTGGGGGAGGAAAAAATCCCAAAGCTCATGCTGAAATTTTCTATCCCTTGTATTCTATCCCTTCTGGTTAGTGCGCTGTATAACATCGTAGACCAGATATTTATTGGGAACAGCGAACTCAGCGCACTGGGAAATGCCGCAACTGGCGTTGTATTTCCTATTTTCATTATCGCACAGGCATTTGCATGGTGTTTTGGAGACGGGTGCGCCGCTTATCTCAATATCTGCCAAGGAAAGAAGGACACGAAAAATGCAACGGCCTGTATCGGCAGCGGAATCACAATTACATTCATCATAAGTGTGCTGCTGGTTGCAGTATTCTTTCCGCTGAAAGAGCAAATCCTTACACTGTTTGGCGCTTCCGAAAATACCATTGGAATGGCAATCGAGTATTTTAATATCATCCTGGTATTTTTCCCCGTCAATATGCTGATGAACATGATGAACTCTGTTGTACGGGCAGACGGAAGCCCGGCATGGTCAATGGCTTCTATGCTTACCGGCGCGATTATTAACATTATTCTTGACCCGGTATTCATTTTTGGACTTCACTGGGGAATGTCGGGAGCAGCCCTTGCAACTGTCATCGGACAAGTGGCCTCTTTCCTGATCAGCGTTATTTACTTCTTTCGCACGAAAACATTCCGTCTCAGGCTTCGGAACTTTTGGCCTAATTTGCGGGTATTTTCTTCTGCACTTAAATTAGGAGCTTCTTCCTTTGTAACGCAGATGACGATTGTGATTATATCGTTGGTATGTAACATCATGCTCGCAAAATATGGTGCGGTTTCCAAATATGGAATTGACATTCCGATTGCTATTATCGGTATTGAAAGCAAGGTATTTACTTTCGTTATCAATATCGTTGTAGGTATTATTTTGGGCTGCCAGCCAATTATCAGCTACAATTTTGGAGCGAGAAACTATAAGCGTGTCAAATTGACATATCGTTATGCCTTAACAGCCACGATACTGATTGGCCTTGCTGCAACTCTTATATTTGAATTTGCTCCACGTCTGGTCGTAGGAATGTTCGGTCAGCCTACGAATGTACCAAATCCAAGCGACTATTGGGAATTTGCTGAAATGACATTCCGCATTTTCCTTGCTCTGGTAACTTTTACTTGCACTATCAAAATGACCTCTATTTTCTTCCAAGCGGTAGGCAAGCCGGTTCATGCCGTAATTTCTTCTTTAACGCGAGACATCATTTGTTTCGTTCCTCTTGTGATTATCCTGCCTAAATTTTTCGGAATTGAGGGCATTCTGTATGCGGCTCCGATTGCCGACTTTATTGCCATGCTGGTTATGGTTGGCATGACAGTGCAGTTTATGAAGTCGATTAACAAGAAAACTGAAATTGCAGTCGTAGAAAATTCTGCGATTAAGCCTTCACATAAGGGCGTGATTATCACGATTGCAAGAGAACACGGTTCTGCCGGAAAGCAGATTGGAAAAACAGTAGCAGAAAAACTCCATATCCCCTTTTACTACAAAGAGGTTGCAGCTTTGGCAGCGCAGGAAAGTGGTCTGCACAAGGAATTTATTTCGGACATCAATGCAAATTCCCCGCAAATTTTGCATGACCTCTATCTTAGCACCAATGTAGTTCAACAGGCAGTCAAAGCACAGGATAAGATAATCCGGAAAATAGCAAATCAAGGGTCTTGCGTCATTGTCGGAAGGGCTGCCGACTATGTGCTTCGTGATTATCCTGATGTTGTAAGAATTTTTATCTACGCACCGAAGGACTATCGTATTAAAAAAGTCATGCAAGTCTATGGCGACACGATAGAAGAAGCAGGAAGAAATATTCACCGCTCCGATGAAGCGCGGGCAGCATACTATCATAGCATTTCAGACGCCAAGTGGGGGGACGCACACAATTACGATTTGCTCATTAACAGTGCAATCGGAGTAAAAGCTACCGCCGAAGCAATTTGTGATTTTATAGATTGTAGGCAAAATAGCAAAGCCAGCCGAGCCAGTCAACGGTCAAGATGAACGGCGCATACGCGCCGCCGTTGACAGCCCCGCCCGCCTTTGCTGGTAGGCAATCAAGGGGCGACAGCA
>URRG01000147.1 GCA_900550095.1 uncultured Oscillospiraceae bacterium | reverse complement strand
GCCTTATTTTTTTGTAAAGCCGTCTATCAGTTTTCTGATGGCGGCTTTTTCTTTTTCGTCCAGATGCCAGTAGGATATGAGCAAGTCTTTTACCATATCATCATCAGAAACCTGGATGGCCGCCAACACCTGCACCAATTCTTCGTCTTCTCCCAGATCAAGGAACATCTCCCCTTCTCCGGTTCGCAGCCAGTTTTCTGAAACATTGAATTCCCGGCAGATATCCGCTATTGTGCGGTCACTGGGAGTTATTTTTCCCATTTCATAGGTAGCGATTGTATTTTGTTTCAGTCCTAATTGATCGGCTAATGCCTGCTGTGTAATGTTTTCGTGCTTTCTAATTTCTTTGATTCTCTGACCAATACTCAACTGTCTCATTCCTCCTTTCGTTATTTAAAGTATACCCTAAAACATTAAAAAAATCAAGATAAAATATTGAAAAAATCAATAAATATAGATTGACAATTATGATTGAATGATATATAATAATCATGTAATCAATAGACAGGAGGTCCCACTCCACACGGAGTGGGTGGATTGAAATTATATCCTAAAGAACTGGAAAAGGGAATGAAAGGGGTGAAAACATGGCGAGAAAAAAGAAAGGACCCTGTATCGCCTACGGCGTGGATCCTGAAAAGGTGGAAGATATGCAGAAACTGGCAGATGAGCTCAAGGAGCTTGATAAACAGGAGCTCGCTTATATCTCGGGAGCAATACAGGCAGTCAGGATTCTGAAGTCTCTCAACCGGGAACCGGCTCAGAAAGAAGCGGGATAACTCAAAGAAAGGATGATAGCATGAACGAACTGCAAATTTTTCAGAACCCTGAATTCGGAGAAATCAGAACCATTGAGGAAAACGGCAAAGTACTGTTCTGCGGTAAGGATGTTGCATCGGCACTGGGGTATAAGCGTCCCGCTGACGCAATCACCGCTCATTGCAAGGGGTCGGTGATTTGCCGACTCCCTACCAACGGCGGTGAGCAAGCTGTGAAGTTCATCCCCGAGGGTGACATCTACCGGCTGGCGGCCAAGAGCGAGCTCCCGGGTGCGGAACGGTTTGAAAGCTGGATTTTTGATGAGGTTATCCCCTCCATCCGAAAAACGGGAGGCTATCAGATTCCGCAGGGAAAAGAGCTCTTGGCTCTGGCGGTGCTGGAGGCTCAGAAAACCATCGAAGCGCAGGCAACGCAAATTGAAGAAATGAGGCCTCATGCTTTATTGGGAAGAGCCATTACCACAGCCGATACATCCATCCTGATCGGAGACTTCGCAAAGATACTCCGGCAAAACGGCGTTCTGATGGGCGCAAAACGTCTCTTTGTCTGGATGCGGGAAAACGGATACCTGATAAAGCGGAAAGGCACGGATTGGAATTTGCCTACACAGCGAAGTATGGAAATGGGGCTGTTTGAAATCAAAGAATCCGTACATATCGACGGGAACGGCTGCAACCGGATAACGAGGACACCCAAGCTGACCGGAAAAGGACAGGAATATTTTGTCGAAAAGTTTTTGCATCAAAAAGCGGGGTGAGAAGTTGCCTGCACCACATATTGAATACGAAAACCTTCGCGGTGAAATGGCGAGGAAGAATCTCAGGATTATAGATCTTGCCGCCGCGTTGGAGATAACCCGGGCAACCTTGGGGAAAAAACTCGCACGGAAATACCCTCTTACTTTGGATGAAGCTTTTATCCTGCGGGATACCTTTTTCCCGGAATGCACCTTGGAGTATCTCTTCCCAACGAAAAAAGGTTGAGCAGGATACCGCTTAATATCCTGCTCAGTTGGTTAAAGCTTATTTACTTTTAGGTTTTGCTCTTTGAGACAGAGCACTTCCCGCAGCTGTTTTGCTTGCCTTACCAGTTCGACCGTCACGAAGAACCTTAGAAGCAGCAGATGCAGCCGCAGCGCTAGTACGCCTGTTACCTGTAGCCATACACTCCCTCCTCCCTTATGTATTTGCTATAGATTATACATCATATAGTAATTATCGTCAATCATAAGGGGGGGTATAACACAATATGTTGAATTTTGTGGATAAGTTGAAAAGTAAAAAATCTATTAGTCATAGCCAAAAGCAGAAGAAAGCCAGATAAGAAAGGAGGCGGGAGGAATGAAACAATTATTCCCAAGAGACTACATACTGGATATGGACAAGGAGTATCTAACTTCAGCGGAGATATGCAAAGTAGTGGGGGGAGACCCGCAATGGGTACGATATACTGCACGGGAAGCACCGCATGAATTAGGCTATCCGGTGACGGTGATCCGCAACCGGGTAAAAATCCCCCGGATCCCATTCTGCAGGTTTATGGGATGGATGTAGAAAGGAGGATACCCCATGATCATCGAATTCTTAGGCAGCCTGCTGTTCCTGGTCGGATTGCTTGCCATAGCGGTGAGCATAACCGCAGTGGACGAGCACCGGCAGCGGAAGAGGGCCCGGGAGAGCGAGCGAAGGGCAATCCAGAAAATCAAGGAAGACAGGAGGAAAGCGGCGTGAAAACATACTATTTCACATTCGGCACAGATGAAGATTTCCCGTTCCAGGGGGGATGGGTAGAAGTAGTGGCCCCAAACATTCGGGCGGCAGCGCGGATTTTTAAATCGTATTTTCCTAACGATGACGACCCGGATATCCTGAACTGCGCAGATTATTATTCGGAAGAGGTGTTCCAAACAGAAATGATGGCAGGAAATATGGGAGCGGGGTGTCATCTGGTAATAGGGCCATACAAACCAAAGGAGGTCTAGCCATGTACCAAATCACAGAAAAAGCCGCCCCCGGCGCTGGAACGCCTGGAAGCGGCACAGAACAAAAGATCAATTTAAGTGTATCCCCATCCGGGGGAAATGTCAAGAGTGCAGTGCTCTCCGGGTATTTTCAGATGGATGAAGACGGCAGCGCTACAATATATGGAGCGCCCGTTGGGGCCATGATCGGGAATATGCTCCGGCGCAGCGGATACGCCCGCGTGAAAATCGAGGTCTGGAGGGATGAAAATGCCTGATTATGGATATATGCGCGCTCAGGAACAGTATGACCGGCAGGAGCCGCCCCTGCCCGTGTGCGATGAATGCGGCCATACTGCGGACGCCCTGGCAGAAGCAGGGGGCCGGCATCTGTGCAGAGATTGCCTTACGGATTGGGTGGAAAGCCATGCGGAGGATGTGGCGGAGCTCCTTCTCCGATGGGGAGGCGCCTGTGGATAGGGTGGATTTTTACATAGCGGGCGCTTATGTGCAGAAGGTATATTTCCCAAATGGGAAAGTTTGCTGCCAATATTGCCCCTATTGGAAATACCGGTCTGTTCGTAAGCACATCCGGATGATTTGCGTACTCACTTACGAAGCGTTAACCGATTTGGAAACAATAGGAGAAGACTGTCCTCTGGAATTTACAGGGGAAATTACAGGAAAGAAGGAATCAAAATGAAGCTGCCTACCGTTCAGGAAGAGGCCATAGCAGCAGCCGGAAAGAACGGGTATTACATTCCTCCCTGCCGGATGGCGGAAATAGCTAAAACAGCCCAAAGAATGCTGAGTATCCTTTCCGGCTCCAATATCCAAATGTCCTACGCGGAATGCGATATCGTCCTGGAGATCATCCGGCAGACACTGGAGCATGGGAGGGGTGCATAATGGGAGTTTTGGTGATGATCCTGGGAGAATCCGGGACAGGAAAGAGTGCTTCCCTACGCAATTTTCAGCCAGGGGAAGCCGGAATTATCAACGTAGCTGGGAAGCCTCTCCCCTTTCGGAATAAGCTTAAAACCTTTGACAGCGACAATTATCAGAAAATATCCGCTGTTCTCGCCAGGTGTTCGGAAAAAGGCGCGAAAACCCTTATAATCGACGACGCCCAGTATCTCATGGCGGATGAATATATGCGCCGGGCGTACGAGACGGGCTATCAGAAATATACAGAGATCGGGAAGAATTATTTTGATCTACTTTCTCTGGCGCGAAACCTGCCCGCAGACCGTATTGTATATTTTCTTTCCCATATCAGCACGGATGATCAAGGAAAAGAAAAATGCAAAACGATTGGAAAGCTATTGGATGAAAAAATTACCATAGAGGGGCTTTTCACTATTGTTTTGAAAACCCGCGTTCAGGATGGCGTGTATCAGTTTTGTACACAAAACAGCGGTATGGATACGGTCAAAAGCCCTATAGGAATGTTTAATTCCCCTTATATAGACAATGACCTGAAAGCTGTAGATACAGCCATACGGGAATATTATGGACTGGAGGACATACAGAATGGAAAAAGTGAATAATTGGGACAAAGTACAGGCCGCTACAGGAGAACGGGAAGAACTTCCCGCCGGCGGGTATATTTGTAGAATTATGGGGGCCAAAGAGGTCGAATATAAAAGCCAGGACGGTAGGTCGTTCCATAAGTTGGAAATCAGTATTGAAATCGAAGAGGGACCATATAAAGGTTTCTACACCCGGGATTACAGATCACAGGCCCTATTCGGTCAACAAAAATGGAAAGGTGTTCTCCGCCCCTATTGCCCTACAAATGGGACCAGCGACCAGGACCGGCGATCTCAGGGAATTTTCAAAAGTATTACCGACGCCATAGAAGCCAGCAATCCGGGATATGTGTGGGATTGGAATGAAAATGGGCTGAAAGGTAAGCTTGTGGGCGTTATGTTCCGTTCGGAAGAATGGGAATTTGATGGGCGCACCGGGTGGAAAACACAGCCGTATAGATTTACAACTACAGAATATATCCGATCCGGAGAATTCGACACCCCAAAGTCCAAACCGCTGCCGGCCAATAGGAAACCTTCCCAGCCGTCCCCAGGCAATGGGTTTGAAGAGCTTTCCGATTCCGACCTTCCCTTCTAAGCCATGGATAGTTTTGCAGAGCTTCGCAACCGCCTTTCCATGGAGGAAGCGGTCCGGCGGTACGGCTTCGAGCTGGATAGGCGCCGGCGGATCCTGTGCCCGTTCCACGCGGACCATTCCCCCAGCCTGCAGCTCTACGGCGGCGGGCGGGGCTGGTGGTGCTTCGTGTGCGGGGAAGGCGGCTCCGTGATCGATTTTGCCGCAAGGCTGTTCCATCTTTCGCCCCTGGAGGCCGCGAAAAAGCTGGATGCGGATTTTGGGCTGGGGCTCTTTTCGGGAAGCCGGGAACGCCGCGGAGAGAGGCCCTCCCGCCTGCGGCTGCAGAGGGAGCGCCACGAAAGGCTCCGGAAAAGGCTCCGTGCAGACCGGGAGGAAAAAGAGCTGCTTGCCCGCATAGAACGCCGTCGGGAGCTGTGGCTGAAAAAGGCCCCTCCCCCGGGCACTCCCCGGGACGATCCCCGATGGGGAGAATACGCCGCCGGCTTGGGAGAATTGGAATATTTGGACGAATGCTGTCTGAACTGTCTTAGCTGTCTGAACGGTTTGGAAGGAAGGTGAGCCGATAGGCATGGAATGCGTGAGAAGCATGGAAAGCATGGGAAGCTATACGCGGGAGGATTTCGATACACCGGCTCCCTATGAGGCTGTTTTGGCCATTGCAAACCCTTTTGAAAGAGAGGTGACCGCCAAGCGGATGGCGGAATATGCCTCCGGCATAGGGCTCAAAGGCTTTCAGCGCAGGCTGAAGCTCTATGAAGAAAGCAAACAAAACGCCGCAAAGGCGCTCTATACAGACAACGTAACGGATTTTTCCGGCCAGCCTCTGGAGCTGGATTCCGGCGAATGGCGGTGCGACGATTTCGGCATAACCAGGCGCAACAACTATGGCGCGGAGGATATCGCATGCCCTCATCCGCTATTGCCGGTGGAACGTTTGGTGAATATCGACACCGGCGCCGAAAAGCTGAAACTGGCTTTCTGCAAGGGGGATAAACGCTGGCGGCATATTATCGCGGATAAAAGCGTCCTGGCCAGCAACCAGAAGATTTTGCAGCTTTCCGACCAGGGGATCGCCGTGACCAGCGAAAATTCAAGGGCCCTGGTGCGGTACATATCCGATCTGGAAAATCTCAATTACGACCTGATCCCCGAGCGGAAAAGCGTCTCCCGGTTAGGCTATATCCCCGAAGAAGGCTTCTCTCCCTATGTGGAGGGCCTGATCTTCGACGGCGACGCCAATTTCCAACATATTTTCAGCGCCGTAAAAAGCCATGGGAGCCGGAAAGCGTGGTTTGAAACGGCGGGAGCCGTCCGGAGAGGCAGCGTTATGGCCCGGGTGGTTTTGGCCGCTTCCTTTGCATCGGCGCTGGTGCAGCCCTGCGGGGCCCTCCCCTTTTTCGTCCATCTATGGGGCGGGGAAAGCGGAACCG
>URRG01000146.1 GCA_900550095.1 uncultured Oscillospiraceae bacterium | reverse complement strand
CTGGAAGCTCTTCTGGTCTCTATTGCAGAGCGGATCGGGCGGGGAGAGCCTCCTCCCACCCTTCTGCTCCATGGGTGCTGCGCTCCCTGCAGCAGCTATGTGCTGGAATATCTTTCCCAGTATTTTTCTATCACCGAGCTGTATTATAACCCAAATATCTCCCAAAGAGAGGAATACGAAAAGCGGGCGGCGGAGCTTCTCCGCCTGACGGCCTCCATGCCTCAGATATATCCCGTGAAAGTGGAGATTCCGCCATGGGAGCCGGAACCCTTCCGGCGTGTTTCCAAAGGGCTGGAAGGGGAACCGGAGGGCGGCGCCCGCTGCCGGGCTTGTTTTGCCCTGCGCCTCAGAGAGGCCGCCCGAGCGGCAAAGGCCGGAGGATTCGACTATTTCTGCACCACCCTCTCCATCAGCCCCCTGAAGGATTCCCAGCTTCTGAACCGTCTGGGTGAGGCTATCGGAAAGGAAGAAGGCGTCCCATACCTGCCGTCGGATTTCAAAAAGAAAGAGGGCTATAAGCGCTCCGTCGAACTTTCCAGGGAATACGGTCTTTACCGGCAGGATTACTGCGGCTGTGAATTTTCCCGTCAGGAAAGGCTGCGTCAACAAGCCTCCCAGCAGAAACTATCGGCTGCATCTGATGTGGAAAAACCTTCCCCTCTGGAATCCCGCCCATAGGCCGACGGCTCTTTCCTGAATTTGTGTTTTTCCGGCCGCAGGTGGTTGTCCTCTCCTGTTTTACTTGGTATAATAGAGTAAATAAGAATTTCCCATCACTGGGGGCCAAATAAGCCGCGTCATACCGGTACAAAAGGAACGGGGCGCGTCCCTATTTTCATTTCAAGGAAGCCCTGCAGCAAATGATGAACATAAAAAGCAGGTCCTTGTGTGCTGGATACCAGCGCAGAAATCAGACATGGCGCAGAGAGTGTTTGAAAATAATTCCATCCGCCTGCGGAGCAGCCGCAGCCCGATCACAAAGGGGGTATGTGCGCTTTGAAAAAAGAAAAGGACAGGGAAAAAGAAAAGAAGAAAAAGCGGATAAAAAAATCCGCCAAAATCCTGGAAAAAGCAGGCCTGGCAGTTTCTTCCGGCCCTTCCGGACCCGCGGAAGCCTCTCTGAAAGAGCCGTTCTCAGAGAAGGCCGGCATTCCCCTGCCGGAACCGCTGGAATTTTTCCTCCAATGCGTAGGCGGAAAGTGGAAAATGCGTATCCTATGGGCCCTGAAAGAGGAAGGCAGCCTGCGTTACCGTCTGATCCGCAACAAGGTGGCAGGCATCACCGATATGATGCTCAGCCAGAGCCTGCGGGAGCTTACGGAATGCGGCCTCACCATCCGCCGCCAGTTCCAGGAGATCCCTCCCCGGGTGGAGTACGAGATCACTGCCGCCGGGCGTGAGCTTCTCCCCATATTTGAAAAGATTGTGGATTGGGAGAATGCCTTCCGGCCCCTTTTGGAAGAACAGAGAAAGGCCGCCGCAGAGCCGGGAGAATAAACAAGGGATCTCTTTTTCCTTTTTCCGCGCCGGTCCGGCGTATCTGAAAAGCCGCTTATTTCCCTAGGAAAATAAGCGGCTTGTTCATGAGCGTTAAGAGCAGAGGCATGAGGCATATGGATATACACAGACACGCGGACATTCAGGCATATGCTTCACTTTCCAAACCGGCGCTTCTGCAAAAACAAAGGCCTCCCCTACAGAATCCCGTCTCCGCAGTCTCCAAGCTGTTTTCCGATGGCAATGTTGCCGCCAGAGCAGTGAAGAAAGGCGGGATATCGGACGAAGCCAACGGCTGCAGCATTGAAAACCAGGATTTTCTTTGTCTCAAGGTATGCCTTGCGGGCAGCACCTTCGCTTTCTGCTGTTCTGCGGACGGTTAAAATGCCGCATGATACGGTATTTTGTTTTGCAGACACGGCGCTCCATAAAGGCCGCTCTATAAAAGCCGACCCGGAAGCCCAGGCGCCCGCCGGCCAGGGCGGGGACAGATCTTGAACGTCTGCCGATGGGAAGCGGAACGGCGAAAAACATACGAAAAGGAGAACGACGGCTTAAAATGCATACGACAAAACCATACAGAAAGACTTTATCGGCATGCTACCTGGGGTTTATTACCCAGGCCATAACGGCAAATTTTGTGCCGCTTCTGTTTATAACCTTCCATGAAACATACGGGATTTCCTTCGGCCAGCTGGCCTTGATTTCCACCTGCTTTTTCTTTACGCAGCTGGTGGTGGATTTTATCTGCGCAAAATTCGTGGACCGGATCGGATACCGCGCCTGTATCGTCACGGCGCAGATCGCGTCGGGAGCGGGCCTTATGGGCCTTGCCTTCCTGCCTGAGCTGTTGCCCTCCCCTTTCGCGGGGATCATACTGTGCGTTGTGATATACGCCCTGGGAAGCGGGTTGATAGAAGTGCTTGCCAGCCCGATTGTGGAAGCCTGCCCGTTTGAAAATAAAGACAAGGTCATGAGCCTTCTGCACTCCTTCTACTGCTGGGGATCTGTTGGCGTTATCCTCGGCTCTACATTGTTTTTTGCCCTTTTCGGAATAGAAAACTGGCGGATCCTGGCCTGTGTCTGGGCCGTCATCCCATTCTTCAACATTTACAATTTCGCCACCTGCCCGATCGAGAAGCTGGTGGAAGAAGGGCAGAGCATGACGATGGGCCAGCTGTTCAAGACCAAAATATTCTGGCTGTTCATCATCCTTATGGTATGCGCCGGGGCCTCGGAAATAGGGATGGCGCAGTGGGCGTCCGCCTTTGCCGAGTCGGCCCTGCATGTTTCAAAATCCGTCGGCGACCTGGCCGGTCCCTGCGGCTTCGCCGTGCTCATGGGAATCAGCCGGACCTTGTACGGCAAATTCGGGGAGAAGGTCGACCTTAAAAAGTTTATGATCGCTTCCGGCATCCTTTGCCTCGGTTCATACCTGTTGGCGGGGCTGGCCAATATTCCTCTCCTGGGCCTTATAGGATGCATAGCCTGCGGCTTTTCGGTAGGGATCATGTGGCCGGGCTCCATCAGCATATCGTCGGCAAACCTTCCCGCCGGAGGGACCTCTATGTTCGCGCTCCTGGCGCTGGCCGGAGACTTGGGCGGGACCGTCGGGCCCGCAGTCATCGGGAACGTGTCCCAAATGGCCGGGGATAATCTTCAGGCGGGCGTTCTTGCCGGGATAGGCTTCCCCATAGTATTGGTGCTGTGCGTATTGGTTCTCAGAAAGCGCCGGAAAAAAGAGGCGTGAGCTTATGGGAGGGGCTGCTCTGCGGCTCTCTCTCGTGTTGAGGCTCTTCGGCAGGGCAGTATGGAAAGAAAGTTCACTGGAAACGGCCGTATAACAAACAGGACGCATGACCAGCATGGAATAAGGTCCGCTGCTTACAACCCTGCAGCTCGCTGCCCGTAATCCGTAAGGAGAGGGGAGTCCCTTATGAAGAAAAACATCGTTGCAGTTTTTGCTGGAATCCTCCTATGTATATTTCTATTTCTTTTGAGCTCCTGCTCCAGTTCCTGCGCTACCCCTGATCCTACCCCCTATATTCCCCGGGAATACGAAAGCGCCTTCCTGTGCGGCGGCTCTTTTTCTCTGGGAGACGCACGGGAAGACGTCTCGGGAGAAGACAGCTCAGAATCCGTTCCCCGGATCCTTTCCGCTTCCTATCAGGTGCGGCAGAAGGGCAGATTTTACAGTATCCGCTACGAGGAAGGCCGTTCCCCTTCTGCAGAGCCTCTTTCTGTGGGCCTTTCCTCCCCTGTCGTCTCCCCTTCCGGGCTCGCTCTGCGGGAGGCGCCGGACCTTCTGAAAACAGCCTGGAGGCTTTCACAGCCCTCCGTCCGCTCCATTCCCTCAGAAAAAAGGGAACCGGTTCTGGTCTCCTTTTCTTCGGCAGAAGGCCTCTTCGGCTATCTTCCAAACCAGGGGCTTCCCTGCTATGTCTATTCTCTCTCGGGAAAAACGGTCTTCTCCCTTTCAGGCTCCTATGAGGGAACCCGCTCGCTGGGAATCTGCACTGTATCGTCTGAGGATCTCGGAACCCTCTTTTATATCCTCATAGATCTGTAACCGGCTGGGAAATCCTCAGATATCCTAAGGCAGGAGGGGCGTTTGGCCCTAAACGCTGGCGGGCGGCGAATATGGAAGGATACGGAAAGATACGCCGCACAGCTCATAGCTGTCAGAATACCGTATACCGCTGGTACCCGACTTTGCACGACAACTAAATAACAGAAAAAACCAGCCCCCGCAATCCCGTAAAGGGATCTGCGGGGGCTGTTGTATACGATCCATTTCTATCCTGCCGGCGGGAGAAACGTATGCCCTATAGGTTTACCGCTCCTTTTCGCAGGCCCGCAGGGCCTCGCCGGCAAGGACGGCGAAAGCGCCGAAATTACTGCAGGCGGGACTTCAGAGCTGCCAGCTGATCCTTCAGCTCCTGGGGCAGACGGTCGAAGGTCTTGAAGTATTCGGTGATCTCGTCCGCTTCCTTGGTCCACTCGTCGTTCTTGACCTCCAGGATGCCCTTCAGGTCTTCGATGGTGAAGTCCTCCAGGCCCTCCAGGTTGATATCCTCAGCATTGGGGACATAGCCGATGGCGGTCTCCTTAGCGTCCACAGTGCCTTCGCAGCGCTTGAGGATCCATTCCAGAACGCGGAGATTGTCGCCGAAGCCCGGCCAAATGAAGTGGCCTTCGTCGTCAAGACGGAACCAGTTTACATTGAAGATCTTGGGAGCCTTGTCGCCCAGCTTCTGGCCCATCTCGATCCAGTGTGCAAAATAGTCGCCCATGTTGTAGCCGCAGAAAGGCTTCATAGCCATGGGGTCATGGCGGAGCACACCCACAGCGCCGGTAGCGGCGGCGGTGGTCTCAGAAGCCATGATGGAGCCTACGAACACACCGTTGTTCCAATCGCGGGACTGATACACCAGAGGCGTAGTCTGTGCACGGCGGCCGCCGAACACAATAGCGGAGATCGGCACACCGGTACCCTTATCAAACTCATCGCTGATGCAGGGGCAGTTCTTGGCAGGAGCAGTAAAGCGGCTGTTGGGATGCGCGCCCTTCACATCGCTGGTCTTGCCATTCCAGGGATTGCCCTTCCAGTCCACAGCATTCTCCGGAGGATTCTTGTCCAGGCCTTCCCACCACACGGTGTTGTCGTCCAGATTATGGGCAACATTAGTGAAGATGGTGCCGGATTTGGTGGTAGCCAGAGCGTTGGGGTTGGACTTGTTGTTGGTGCCGGGAGCCACGCCGAAGAAGCCGTTTTCAGGGTTGATAGCCCACAGGCGGCCGTCGGGCCCGATGCGCATCCATGCGATATCGTCGCCAACCGTCCAAACCTTATAGCCCTTTGCCTTGTAGCCCTCAGGGGGGATCAGCATGGCCAGGTTGGTCTTGCCGCAGGCAGAGGGGAATGCGGCGGAGATATACTTGATCTCGCCCTGAGGATTCTCAACGCCCAGGATCAGCATATGCTCGGCCATCCAGCCCTCGTTCTTGCCCAGGAAGGAGGCAATGCGCAGCGCAAAGCACTTCTTGCCCAGCAGAACATTTCCGCCGTAGCCGGAGTTGACGGAAATGATGGTGTTGTCCTCGGGGAAATGGCAGATATAGCGCTTTTCCTCGTCGATGTCGCACTTGCAGTGCAGGCCGCGGACCCAATCCTCGCTGTCGCCGAGCACCTCCCAGACCTTGTTGCCCACACGGGTCATAATGGCCATGTTCAGTACGACATAGATGGAGTCGGTCAGCTCAACGCCGATTTTAGCGAACGGAGAGCCGATAGGGCCCATGGAGTAGGGGATGACGTACATGGTGCGGCCCTTGTAGCTGCCGCGGGCAATGTCATAGAGCATCTTATAGGCGCTCTGGGGCTCCATCCAATGGTTGGTGGGGCCTGCATCCTCTTCCTTGCGCGCACAGATAAAGGTACGGCCCTCCACGCGGGCAACGTCGTTGACGGCGGTGCGGTGCAGGTAGCAGCCGGGCAGCTTCTCTTCGTTGAGCTTAATCATTTCGCCGGTGCTGCAGGCCTCTTTGCGCAGGGCCTCCAGCTGTTCCTCCGAGCCGTCAATCCAGACGACCTGGTCCGGGGTAACAAGCGCTTTCATGTCTTCAAGCCACTTTAAAACAGATGGATTCTTAGTCATATCAATCTCCTTCCGGCCATATTCGGCCAAACTGAATTTTAAACCCCTTAAACTTTGCGATTTTTAGTTTATTATAATCTATTGTCAAAAAATAATCAATTAAATAATTATGAATAAGGGGATAAACTTTTCCATTATTTTCTGTTG
>URRG01000145.1 GCA_900550095.1 uncultured Oscillospiraceae bacterium | reverse complement strand
TAGCAGGGACAGCGCCGTGATGGAGGGTGTACGGAATGGGCAGGGGCACGATGGGGTCCCTGTTTTTTTGAACTTTTTTTCATAGCAAAGGACAAAGGCGTCTACTACAGGCGTGGTTTGTCCTTTTTTTGTTACCATATTTTGGAAATGATAATTTTATACATAGAAGAAAGGTAGTGAGTGATAATGGAACAGCAGAAGAAACCGGATTTATATGATCCGTCTTTTGAACATGATGCATGTGGTATCGGTGCAGTTGTGAATATTAAGGGTATCAAGACACATAAGACTGTTGAGGATGCACTGACCATTGTAGAAACACTGGAACATCGTGCAGGTAAGGATGCCGAGGGCAAGACCGGCGACGGTGTGGGCATTTTGCTGCAGATCAGCCACAAGTTCTTCTCCAAGGTGGCCGAAGAACTGAACATCAGCCTTGGCAACGAGCGTGAATATGGCGTGGGCATGTTCTTCTTCCCCCAGAGCGAGCATCTGCGTGCGCAGGCCATGAAGCTGTTCGAGGTGGTCACCCGCAAGGAAGGCCTCGAATTTCTGGCATGGCGCAAGGTTCCCGTGAACCCGGATGCCGTGGGCCAGAAAGCCCGCGACTGTATGCCCGCTATCTGGCAGTGCTTCATCAAAAAGCCTGCCCGTGTGAGCAAGGGCATTGATTTTGACCGCAGGCTCTACATCGTCCGCCGGGTGTTCGAGCAGGCCAGCAACGGCACCTATGTGCCCAGCCTGTCCAGCCGCACCAACGTCTACAAGGGCATGTTCCTGGTGCACGATCTGCGCCTGTTCTACCTTGACCTGCAGGACGAGGATTACGAATCCGCCATCGGCATGGTGCACAGCCGCTTTTCTACCAACACCAACCCCAGCTGGATGCGTGCCCACCCCAACCGGTTCATCCTGCACAACGGCGAGATCAACACCATCAAGGGCAACACCGATGCCATGCTGGCCCGTGAGGAGAGCATCGAGAGCCCCATCCTGCAGGACGACATGAACAAGACCCTGCCCATCATCAACACCTCCGGCTCGGACTCCGCCATGCTGGACAACGCGCTGGAGTTCATGGTGATGAACGGCATGGATCTGCCTCTGGCCGTCATGATCACCATTCCCGAGCCCTGGGCAAACAACAAGACCATGTCCCAGTCAAAAAGGGATTTTTATCAATATTATGCAACTATGATGGAGCCATGGGACGGCCCGGCCTCCATACTTTTTTCCGATGGGGATATCATGGGAGCCATTCTTGATCGCAACGGCCTGCGTCCCTCCCGCTATCTGATCACAGAGGATGATCAGCTGATCCTTTCCTCTGAGGTGGGAGTCCTGGATATCGAGCCTACTAAAATCAAGGTAAAGGAACGTCTGCGCCCCGGCAAGATGCTGCTTGTGGATACCCGGAGGGGTGAGGTGATCGACGATGACCAGCTCAAGGAAGCCTATGCATCCCGCCAGCCTTACGGCGAATGGCTGGATAATAATCTGGTGGAGCTGAAAAACCTGAAAATCCCCAATGAACGGGTTCCTGAGTTCTCCGCGGAGGAGAGGCACCGTCTTCAGAAGGCATTCGGATACACCTATGATGAGATGAGAACCAGCATCCTTCCTATGGCTGAAAACGGTGGGGAAGCGATTGCTGCTATGGGTGTGGACACTCCTCTGCCTTTCCTGAGCAAAACCTACCATCCGCTGTTCCATTATTTTAAACAGCTTTTTGCCCAGGTAACCAATCCGCCCATCGATGCAATCCGTGAGCACATCGTGACCTCGACCACCGTATACATCGGAGCCGAAGGAGATGTCCTGGAAGAAAAGGCGAAAAACTGCAATGTATTAAAAGTAAATAATCCGATTCTGACCAATACGGATCTGATGAAAATAAAAAGTATGAAGGAAGACGGCTTCAAAACAGCGGTTGTTCCCATTACCTATTATAAAAATACGAAGCTGGAGCGGGCAATTGAGCGTCTGTTTGTGGAAGCGGACCGGGTATACCGGGAAGGCGCCAACATTCTGATCCTCTCCGACAGAGGGGTGGACGAAAACCATGTGGCAATTCCTTCCCTGCTGGCCGTATCCGCCCTGAACCAGCATCTGGTCAAAACGAAGAAACGCACCAGCGTGGCTCTGATTCTGGAATCCGGTGAGCCCAGGGATGTCCATCATTTTGCAACCCTTCTCGGCTACGGTGCCTGCGCCATCAATCCCTATCTGGCCCAGGAGAGCATTAAAGAGCTCATCGACAACAAAATGCTGGATAAGGATTACTATGCCGCAGTGAATGACTATAACAAAGCCATTTTAAACGGTATTGTAAAAATCGCATCCAAAATGGGAATTTCCACCATCCAGTCCTACCAGGGCTCCCAGATTTTCGAAGCCATCGGCATTGATGAGGATGTGATAAATAAGTACTTTACGAACACGGTATGCCGTATTGGCGGCACCTCCTTAGAGGATATGGAAAAGGAAGTGGATGCCCTCCACTCCATGGCCTTCGACCCCCTCGGCCTTGCCACAGATCTCACTCTGGACAGCCCGGGACACCATAAAATGAGAAGCGGCGGCGATGAGCATCTCTACAATCCTGCCACCATCCATACACTGCAGGAGGCCACCAGAAGAGGGGATTATGAACTCTTCAAACAGTATACGGCCCTGGTGAATGACGAAAATTCCATCAAAAACCTGCGGGGCCTGATGGATTTCAAATATCCGGAAAAAGGAATTCCCCTGGAGGAAGTGGAAAGCGTGGACTCCATTGTCACCCGCTTTAAAACCGGCGCCATGTCCTATGGCTCCATCTCCAAGGAAGCCCATGAAACGATGGCTATTGCCATGAATATCCTTCATGGAAAATCCAATTCCGGCGAAGGCGGAGAAGATGTGGAACGCCTCAGCGTGGGCCCGGACGGCTTAAACCGCTGTTCTGCCATCAAGCAGGTTGCCAGCGGCCGTTTCGGTGTTACCAGCCAGTATCTGGTAAGCGCCCAGGAAATCCAGATCAAAATGGCGCAGGGAGCAAAACCCGGTGAAGGCGGCCATCTGCCCGGAGGCAAGGTATACCCATGGGTTGCCAAAACAAGGCACTCCACACCCGGCGTCGGCCTGATTTCCCCGCCCCCGCACCACGACATTTATTCTATCGAGGATCTGGCGCAATTGATCTATGATCTGAAAAACGCCAACAAATATGCAAGAATTTCCGTGAAACTGGTATCCGAAGCAGGAGTGGGCACCGTAGCGGCAGGTGTTGCCAAAGCCGGCGCACAGGTCATCCTGATTTCCGGCTATGACGGAGGAACAGGAGCCGCTCCCAAGAGCTCCATCCATAATGCGGGACTTCCCTGGGAGCTGGGGCTCTCGGAAACCCATCAGTCACTTATCCAGAACGGCCTGCGCCAGCGGGTGCGCATTGAAACCGACGGTAAGCTGATGAGCGGCCGGGATGTGGCGATTGCCGCAATCCTGGGTGCGGAAGAATTCGGTTTTGCAACAGCTCCCCTCATCACCATGGGCTGTGTCATGATGCGTGTCTGCAACCTGGACACCTGCCCCGTGGGCGTGGCAACCCAGAACCCGGAGCTGCGCAAGCGGTTCCGCGGAAAACCGGAATATGTCATCAACTTCATGCGTTTCATCGCGGAAGAACTGCGGGAATATATGGCGAAGCTGGGCGTACGCAGCGTTGACGAACTGGTGGGAAGAACGGATCTTCTTGCCCAAAAAGAAAACCTGACCCCGGCCCAGAAAAAAATAGACATCAGCGGAATTCTGGGCAATCCCTATGCCGGAAAACCGGGCTCTATTTTCGACCCGAAAAAGGTATATGATTTTGCCCTGGAAAAGACACTGGATGAAAAAGTCCTTCTGAAACAAATGACCAAGGCTATGGAGAACGGACAGAAACGCAGCATAGAAGTGGACGTCGCCAATACCGACCGCGCTTTCGGCACCATACTGGGTTCCGAGATCACAAGAAAATTCGGAACCTCACTGGAGGATGATACCTACCGCGTTCTGTGCAAGGGCGCAGGCGGACAGAGCTTCGGCGCTTTCATTCCCAAGGGCCTGACACTGGAACTGGTAGGCGACAGCAACGACTATTTCGGAAAAGGACTTTCCGGCGGCAAGCTGATCGTATACCCTCCCAAAGGAAGCCGCTTCAAGTCCGAAGAAAATATCATCATCGGAAACGTAGCCCTGTACGGGGCCACCAGCGGAAAGGTATTTGTGAACGGTGTGGCAGGAGAACGGTTTGCTGTCCGCAATTCCGGCTGTCTGGCTGTAGTGGAGGGTGTGGGAGACCATGGCTGTGAATATATGACAGGAGGCCGCGTTGTGGTTCTGGGCCATACCGGCAAGAACTTCGCGGCGGGCATGAGCGGCGGCATCGCTTATGTGCTGGATGAAGGAAATGACCTTTACATCCGCCTGAATAAAGAAATGGTTTCCTCCCATGAAATCACCTCCAAATATGACATACAGGAACTCAAGGAAATGATCCAGGAGCATGTGGCCTATACCAATTCCGAAAAAGGAAAGGAAATACTGGAGCATTTCGAAGAATACCTGCCTAAATTCAAGAAAATCATCTCTCATGACTATGAACGGGTACTCACCACCATCGTACAGATGGAGGAAAAAGGCCTGAGCGCCGAGCAGGCACAGATAGAAGCCTTCTACGCCAACATGAGAAAATAGCCAACATGATTTTCATACTGTGAAGAGACTGAACAGTCATTTTCATGGAAAAATACCGCAGCCAGCGGCAGAAAGTGAGGAAGACATGGGAAAACCAACCGGATTTATGGATTATGATAGAAAAGTAAGCCGTGCTGAAGAACCGGCGAGCAGAATCAAACACTTTAATGAATTCCACCAGCACCTGTCCAGAGAGGAACAACAGCTTCAGGGTGCACGCTGTATGGAATGCGGCGTGCCCTTCTGCCAGTCCGGCATGATGCTCTGCGGAATGGCGTCCGGCTGCCCTCTGCACAACCTGGTGCCGGAATGGAACGACCTGGTATACACCGGAAACTGGGAACAGGCCTACGAACGCCTGAAAAAAACCAATAATTTCCCCGAATTTACGGCCCGCGTATGCCCCGCCCTCTGCGAGGCGGCCTGCACCTGCGGCCTAAACGGCGAACCCGTTTCCACCAAGGAAAACGAATACGCCATCATTGAAAATGCCTACGAAAAAGGCTATGCCGCCCCCAAACCGCCTAAACAGCGCACCGGCAAAAAAGTGGCTGTCATAGGAAGCGGCCCCTCCGGCCTGGCAGCCGCCGACCAGCTCAACAAACGCGGCCATACAGTCACCGTTTACGAACGCTCCGATCGTATCGGCGGCCTGCTCATGTACGGAATACCCAACATGAAACTGGAAAAAGATATCGTACAGCGCAAAGTAAAAATCATGGAAGAAGAGGGCGTCACCTTCCTCACAGGAATTGACGTGGGAAAAGACATCAAACCCTCCCAGCTCCTGAAGGAATACGATCGCATCATACTTGCCTGCGGAGCATCCAACCCCAGAGACCTGAACGCCCCCGGCCGCGATGCAAAAGGAATCTACTTTGCCGTTGATTTCCTTACAGCCAACACCAAAAGCCTCCTCGACTCCAACTTCACCGACGGTAAATACGTGGAGACAAAAGGCAAAAACGTCATCATCATCGGAGGAGGCGACACCGGCAACGACTGCGTGGGAACATCCATCCGCCACGGCTGCAAATCCGTGACACAAATAGAAATGATGCCCAAAGCCCCCGACCAGAGAGCCGAAGACAACCCCTGGCCCGAATGGCCCAAAATCTGCAAAACCGACTACGGCCAGGAAGAAGCAATAGCCCTCTATGGCCACGACCCGAGAATTTATGAATCCACGGTCAAGGAATTCATCAAAGACAAAAACGGAAACCTCAAGGCCGTTAAAATCGTAAAACTAAAACAAGAAAAAGACCCAAAAACCGGAAGAATGAACATGAAAGAAATACCCGACACCGAACAAATACTCGATGCCGACATCGTACTCATTGCAGCCGGATTTCTGGGAAGCCAGAAATACATTACTGATGCATTTAAAGTAGAACTCAATGCACGCACTAATGTTAAGACGGAAGACGGAAAGTATAAGACAAACGCTGATAAAATATTTGTTACAGGCGATATGCACAGAGGTCAATCACTTGTCGTGTGGGCCATAAGAGAAGGCAGAGAAGCAGCAAGAGAAGTTGATGAGAGTCTGATGGGGTATACAAACATGTCGTCCCAGTAGGTGGTGCGAAAAGAAGCGAAAGGAAGGACCGGCGGAAGAGCTCGCTCTCCCTCC
>URRG01000144.1 GCA_900550095.1 uncultured Oscillospiraceae bacterium | reverse complement strand
GGGATGGAGAGCCCCGGGCATGGGGCTGTGTGGCGGCCATAGGACTAAAAGGCTTTAAGGATACAAAAGACTGCGGGAGAATGCGGGTCCGGAATCCTGGAGCGGGGAATTTGAAAAGCCGCTCTTCGCTGGGTTCAGGCCGTTCTGAAATGGAGGGTCATCGGTGAAAATTGTCGATATACGAACAGATGAAATATTCGTCCCTCTGGCGGTGCCGTTCAAAACGGCTCTGCGCACTGTGGAGAACGTGGAGGATATAGTTGTCCGCGTTACGGTGGATACGGGCGAGGCAGGCTATGGCGAGGCTCCCCCCACCGCGGTGATCACGGGGGATACGAAAGGCTCCGTCCGCTGCGCTATAGAGGACTTCATCCGGCCCGCCCTTTTGGGCATGGATATAGCCGATCTGGATGCGGTGATGACGAAGCTTCACAGCTGTATCCAGAAAAACACCAGCGCCAAGGCTGCCGTGGATATGGCTCTTTACGACCTGTGGGGCAAGCTTTACAAAGCACCCGTTTACAGGCTTTTGGGCGGGAGCCGCCGGGAGTTTGAAACGGATATCACCATCAGCGTCAATCCGGTGGAGGAAATGGTCCGCGACAGCCTGGAGGCCGTCCGGCGGGGCTATACCATCCTGAAGGTGAAGGTGGGCCGGGAAGGCCTCAGGGATGTGGAACGCATAGAAGAGATCCGGAAAGCCGTGGGGCCGAAGATCGCCCTGCGGGTGGATGCCAACCAGGGCTGGAGCGCCAAGGAGGCGGTTCGGATCATCCGGGCCATGGAGGATAAAAACCTGGATATCGATCTGGTGGAGCAGCCGGTGAGCGCCCACGACCTTACGGGCATGAAGCTGGTGACGGGCGCGGTGTATACGCCCATACTGGCGGATGAGAGCGTGTTTTCCGCAGAGGACGCCGTGACCATTATCCGGGAGCGTGCGGCGGACCTGATCAATATCAAGCTGATGAAAACGGGCGGCATCTGGGGGGCGCTGAAAATCTGCTCTATCGCGGAGGCCTTCGGGGTGGAATGCATGATCGGCTGTATGCTGGAAAGCAAGCTGGCCGTGACGGCAGGGGCCCATCTGGCGGCGGCTAAATCCATTATTACCCGCGCCGATCTGGACGGCCCGTCCCTCTGCAGGACGGATCCTTTTGAAGGGGGGCCGCAGTTCCTAGAGAACCGTATCGTTATGACGGAGGCTCCCGGCCTGGGCATCGCAAAAATCCCGGCCTCCTTTGGAGACTGATCCGGGGAAGCGGGAACGTTCGGCATGGCCGTTGCTTGCCCGTATGGGCCGCAGAAGTCTGGAGCATGGAGCCGGGCGCCGCACATAACAAAGAAGGAATTGAGGGCCTTTCGGGGCGTGAAAGTATATCCGGCGCTGTATGCCGTGCGCCGTACATTTTGGGGACCTTGTTTTCCGGCTGCGTGTATTAGGAATCAAGGGATGGAGTTTCGCAGACGGGATTCATCGATATATCAATTCATAGAGAGGATGAACACCATGAAAAGAGCGCTTTCTCTGCTTTTGAGCGCAGTCATGCTGCTGGGCATGCTGACCTCCTGCCAGGGGAACAATACGGGGGATACCTCCAATACCTACCGGTATCTGTATTCCGGTGAGGTGACCACCCTGAATTACTTGGTAACGGGCAACACAAACGAGATGAGCGAAGCCGCCAACTTCATCGACTGCCTGGTGGAGTACGACGAATTCGGCGGGATCAAGCCTGCTATTGCCGAGAGCTGGGAATCCGAGGACCAGATTACCTGGACGTTCCATCTCCGCGACGACGTGAAGTGGGTGGATAATACCGGCGCGGAGGTTGCCGACGTCACCGCAAACGATTTTGTGGCGGCCGCCAAATACGCCCTGGATGCGAAGAACGAATCCACCACCAACTATATGTATGAGGGCATCGTCAAGAACGCCTCCGAGTACCTGGCGTATACCACCTATCTGGTGGTCAGCGACAATGGGAAGAAGACCGTGGACGAGGAAGGCAATCCCATCGAAAAGGTGGAAGAGGTCAAGTTTGAGGATGTGGGCGTCAAGGCTTTGGACGACCATACCCTGCAGTATACCCTGGAAAAGGCCACGCCTTATTTCCTGACGGTTCTTTCTTATGGGTGCTATCTGCCGGTGTACGAGCCCTTCCTTACGGAGTGCGGCGATCTTTTCGGCACCGACAACACCAAGCTCCTTTACTGCGGAGCGTACTATCTCAGCGAGCTCTCTCCCCAGACCCAGCGCGTTCTCACCAAGAACCCCCTTTACTGGGATAAGGACAAGGTATATATCGAGCAGATAGTGGCCACCTACAACGCGGAGGCCACTACCCTGGCGCCTGAGATGTTCAAGCGCGGCGAAACGAATGAGGCCACCATCGGCTCCCAGATTCTGGACAGCTGGATGAACGACAGCGAGACGGCGGACGTGGTGCATCCCACCCGTGCGGATGCTTCCTATTCCTATTTCTTCGCCTTCAACTTCGACCCCAAATTCGACAGCGCCTATGAGCCGGAAAACTGGAAGCTCGCCGTAAACAACGAGAATTTCCGCAAGGCCGTCATGGCGGCGCTGAACAGGGTGGAGGCCAAGAAGGTATCGAATCCCCAGAACGCGGATTCCATGATCATCAACACCATTACGCCTCCCGATTTCTGCGCCGTGAACGGGACGGATTATACTCTTCTGGAGCCTTTGAAGGCATATACGGAGGGGGATTCCTACGACGAAGCGAAAGCCAAGGAGTACAGAGACGCAGCCAAGAAGGAGCTGGAGGCCGCCGGGGCCACCTTCCCCGTCAAGGTGCTCTTTACGTATAACCCTCAGGTTACCGACTGGGATAAGGAATGCACCGTTATAGAGCAGCAGCTGGAAGAGGTTTTGGGAAGCGACTTCATCGACGTCGTCTGCGAGGCGGGCCCCTCCACCGATTTCCTGGGCGCTGTCCGCCGCAGCGGCAAGTACGCCCTGATGAAGTGCAACTGGGGCTGTGACTACGAGGATCCCGAGACCTGGACGGTTCCCTTTGAGACGGATAACAGCTACAATTTTGTGGATAAGAGCGAGGACAGCTCCACTAAGGCTGTTTTGGATGAGTATTACGCCAAGATCGATGAGGCCAAGAACGAGGTCTCGGATATCGAAAAGCGCTATACCCTCTTTGCCGAGGCGGAGGCTATCCTTCTGAATCACGCCATCGTGGTCCCCTATTCCCTGGACGGAGGCAATTACATCGCCTCTACTCTGAACCCCTTCGATGGGCAGTATGCGCCTTACGGCGTCGCCATTCACCGCTACAAGGGCAAAAAGCTGATGGAAAAATCCATGAGCGAGGAAGAATACAATAAGGCCTATGAGGAATGGAAGGCCGGCAGGGAAAAGACCCAGGCGGAAAAATAACGACAGATGCTCCGGGAGTTCCCGGCGGGAAGAAGGGCGGAGAATACCTCCGCCCCGTTCCCGTTTTCAAACAGTTCCCCGGCGCGGGGGATGCGCATCTCCGGCACAGGCGCGGCAGGCACAAGGTTTACGAACCCACACGAGCAGAAAGGCGCAGCGCGCAGGCGTACATATGGATTCGTATGGGCTCGTAAACTCTGTGCCCCGGCGGATGAAAAGGCGGGCGGACCGTTCGCCAGGGAAAGACAGATGCGAAACTGTAAAACCGTGAAACTGTGAAACAGAAATCCGATGGCCCCGCAAGGGGAGCGATACTATCGAAAAGGAGCCGGTGCTATGCTAAAATACATTGCCAAGCGTCTGCTGCGGTCGCTGGTCACATTGGCAATCGTCATCACCATCATATTCTCGCTGCTGCGGCTTATGCCCATAGAGGGGTATTTTCCCAACTACGACAAGCTGAGCCCGGGGCAGATCCAGGCCAGCCTGACCAGTATGGGCCTTCTGGATCCTCTTCCTGTGCAGCTGTGGAATTTTATCAGCGGCGTTTTCCAGGGTGATCTGGGGACCTCTCTGATCTACCGTGTGAACGTTCCCATCACGCAGATCATTGCGGAAAAAGCGCCCATATCCATCGAGCTGGGCCTTCTCTCCGTAGGCCTGAGCCTGCTGGTGGGGATCCCTCTGGGCGTGGGTATGGCTCTGGCGTCTCTGGTGAAGCAGAAAAAGGGTGTGCCCTCCCTCGCCAAGAAGACGGCACTGCGCAAATGTCTGGATTCGGTGGGGATGTTTTTCGCCACCATCTGGGAAAAACTGGGGACGGTCTTCATCGTCGTCATTCAGGCGGTCCCCGCGGCGGTGTATTATCTTTTTATCCAGCTTTATGGGACGGATCTGTTCGGCATCCCGACTCTCTTCAACAAAAACAACTACGCCACATGGATCCTTCCGGTGGTGTCCCTGGCCCTGGGCAATATCGCCTATTACGCCATGTGGCTGCGCCGGTACATGACGGATGAGATCAACAAGGATTATGTGCAGCTGGCCCGGGCCAAGGGTGTGAGCAGCTCGGGGATCATGTTCCGCCATGTGTTCCGGAACGCCTTTGTCCCCATGATCCAGTATCTGCCGGGTTCCATCCTTTTTACTATGATGGGTTCTATTTATGTGGAAAGCCTTTACAGCATCCCCGGCATGGGCGGCCTTCTTGTAAACGTGATCCAGCGCCAGGACAATACCATGGTGCAGGCGCTGGTGCTGATCTATTCCGTGATCAGCATCCTGGCCCTGATCCTGGGCGATATTCTCATGAGCATTGCGGATCCCCGCATCAAACTGGGTAAGAAAGAGGAGGCGCGCTGAGAATGGCATACCGGAACAAGAAAACCAAGCTTCTGCAGGAAAGCATGGAAGCGCATATGAAAGCCTCCTTCTCCCCGGAAGAGGCCTTCGCCTTCGCCCATCACGACGCGGCGGACGCCGAGCGGGGGGGATACTCCAACTATTCCTACTGGCGCAGCACCTTCCAGGCCTTCAAGAAGAACAAAGTAGCCGTCTTCTTTGTGTTTGTGGTGGTGATCCTGCTTCTGTTCACCTTTATCCAGCCCATCCTGCCCAATCAGAAGGATCCTCTTTTGATCTATGAAGACGCCGGCGGGGAGAGGCTCTCGAACCTTTCGCCCAATGGGGAATTCTGGTTCGGGACGGATTCCATTGGCCGCGATATGTGGAGCCGCATCTGGAGCGCTACCCGCACATCCCTTTTCATAGGCTTTGCGGTGGCGGGCGTGGAGATCGTCCTGGGTATCCTGGTGGGCGTTCTCTGGGGCTATGTGCGAAAACTGGATTTCCTTTTCACAGAGCTTTACAATGTATTTGATAATATCCCCCAGACAATTCTTTTGATCCTGATTTCCTATATCATGCGGCCCAGCATTTCTACCCTGATTTTTGCCATGTGCCTGACAAGCTGGCTGCAGATGGCCCGGTTTGTGCGCAACCAGATCCTCATCATACGGGACCGGGACTACAACCTGGCGTCCCGCTGCCTGGGAACTACTACCTTCCGGATCATCTTCCGGAACCTGCTGCCCTATCTGGTCTCGGTCATCATGCTGCGCATTGCCCTGACCATCCCCTCGGCTATTTCCAATGAGGTGTTCATTACATATATCGGCCTGGGCGTTCCCACGTATACGCCCTCCCTGGGCAACCTGATCAACGAGGGTCGCAAGCTCATGATGGATCCGGCTCTCCGTTACCAGCTCATTTTCCCCACAGTGGTGCTTTCCATCGTCACCATTTCGTTCTATATTGTAGGAAACGCCTTTGCGGACGCGGCGGATCCCAAAAACCACAGATAAGGAGGGAACGCGATGGATACGAAACGGGAAGTGATCCTCTCTGTCAAGGATCTGGAAGTAAAATTTAACCTGCGGGGGAAGATCCTGCATGCCATCCGGGGCGTTTCCCTGGATCTCTACAAGAGCGAAAGCCTGGCTATCGTGGGAGAATCCGGCTCCGGGAAATCTGTTTTTGTAAAATCCTTCATGGGTCTTTTGGATTCCAACGGCTATGTTTCCGCCGGCAGCATCGAGTACGGCGGGAAGAATCTGGCGGAGTATACACGGGATAAGGAATGGAGAAAGATCCGCGGCGGCGAGATCGCCATGGTCCTGCAGGATCCCATGACCAGCCTGAACCCGCTGAAAACGGTGGGCAAGCAGATCTGTGAAGCGCTGAAGCTTCATGGAGACATGCCGAAAAGCAAAATGAAGGAGGCCGCGGTGGAAATTCTGCGGGATGTGGGGATCCCAGAGCCGGAGAGGCGCTTCTCCCAGTATCCCCATGAGTTTTCCGGCGGTATGCGGCAAAGAGTGGTCATAGCTATCGCCGTGGCCTGCAATCCGAAAATCCTTATCTGCGACGAGCCCACCACCGCCCTGGACGTTACCATCCAGGCCCAGATCCTGCATC
>URRG01000143.1 GCA_900550095.1 uncultured Oscillospiraceae bacterium | reverse complement strand
GGCTCCCCCGGAAGCGCCGGGAAGAGGAACGAACGCCGAAACCATCATAACAAACTGCTGAGCTGCCAGCATAGTGATGAGCTGGACATTTTCTGCCGGCAGGCTGAAGCTTCTGTAGATCATATAGGGGATGGAGCCTGTCAGGGAGATCTGCACAACTGTCAGAAGAACTACGGGAACATAAAGCTTCCAGGAGCGTCCCATGAGCTTGGACGAATTATGAAACATGGAAAGCTGCTGATGAATGGAGTGATACCGCCGCAGAGGGCGGCGGCACAAACGAAGCCTGTAAAGCCACCGAAGGAGGAAGTGCAGGATTTTATCGGTGCCTTTAGCGCTTACGGTGAAAAGAAAGACCAGGGTGATAAAAGCGGCGTTAGACATAAGGCCGATTACAGTGATGAAGGCCAGATTGGTCACATTTCTTACAAAAAAGCCCAGCTGCAGGCACATGAGAAGAAGCGCGTACGTCACCATGATGACCTGATAAGAAAGGGTTTTCATGGCAATGATGGAACCGGCCTTGCCGGTGTCCATCCCCATTTTCCGCATAGCGTAAATCTGCATGGGCTGCCCGCCTGTGGAAAAGGGCGTGATGGCACTGTAAAGCAGACCTGTCATTCCCACAGAGAAGGAACGGCCGTAACTCCATTTAGAATAGAGATGGCGGCAGAAAAGATGGAGGGTAAACCCTTCCAGCAGCATGGTGAGGATAGCCGTGGAAAGTGCCAGGAGAAGCCAGCCGCCCTGGATTTGGGGAATCAGCTGGCGAAGGTTTTCGATTCCGTTGTTGGCGAAAAGAAAAATCAACAGGATGATCAGCGCCAAACTGCAGGTGATCACCGGAAAAAGATTCCGTTTGATTGTAAACCCAAGGTTTTTCAGCATAACAATAAGAACCTCATACTCATATACTTGTATTGCATCTCGGAATTGTATATTCCTATGATACCGGTTTCATGCATTTCTCATACGGCGGGATATATGCGATACAAAAAGTATTGTATACTATCGAAAGGGGAAATACAAGTCTTTTTCTATGGATATGGGGTTCTATAGTTTCATGCTTGGAATATGAATGCGATATAGACAAAAATATGAGCCGTCTAAAAGGCTGTTGGTAAGAGCAAAGGAGCATACGGGAACAATCAGCCGTGGCTTTTGCGGAACAGCACCAGATCGGCTACGGTTATGGAACCATCCTGATTTAAGTCCGCCGCGGTCCGGTAGGGCTCGGAAAGATGGAGCTCCCCGGCCAGATAACGGAAATACAGATCCCGGTTTGCGGCGTCGGTCTGCCCGCCTATATCGCCGGGGATCCGGACGGTGACGATGGAGGTAAGCCGGGTACCCTCATAGAGCCGGATGGTCCACCCTGTATGGATGCGGCCGCTTGTCTGGGGATTCCCCGCTGCATCCGAAACCACAATATGGGCGGAGCCGCCGTATTCCTTTTCCAGAGAGGAAACGGTGGCTCCCTCGGGAAAGGTATGAACGATACTCTTCACAGGCGCATTTTCTTCCGGTTTTTCAGATGGTTTTCCGGAAGAGGAGGGCGTGCTTTCCGCAGACGCGGCGTCGGCTGTGAAGGACGCTTCGTATGGCTTTCGCTCCATCTGTATGCGGAAGGTTCCGGGCCGGGAATCTGTGAGCTGCACAGCGCGTAGAGAAAGGCTTTTGTCAGCCAGGATTTCCCACTGCAGCGGAGAACTAGGCCGGACCGCCGCGGTATATGTGTGAAAAGCCTGCGTGCCTATATCCAGCCTTCCTATTTTAGTGCCGGAGGGGCCTGGTTTTTCCAGCAGATATAGAAAGCCGCCGTCCGACAGAGCATCCGTATATACATATGAAAACTGCAGCACCCACAGCGCTGATTCGGAATTGTTCGAATCTGTGAGCAGTGCGGCCTTTGTATATTTCTCTCCGTCTGTGCTGAGCAGGACGGAACCGCCGTCGGCATGAAAGAGTTTTTGATTTTTGGGAAATGCCACGGAGAAATCATCGGTGATCTCATATTCTGCCGAGACGTTCAGGGGATACAGAAAGAGGGGAAAAAGAGATATGAGAGCGCAAAGCACAAAACTAAGGACACAGACTTTTCGCTGCAGATACTTCATGGTACTTCTCCTCCCTTTTGAAGTGAGAATACCATATTTTTCCAGTTTTAAAAACGATTTGCGAAATATATTCACGCTGTATGGCTAAACCGAGTTCTGAAAAAAATCAAGCCTTTACTTTACATAAACTATAAAAATATTTCGTATTGTATGCTGTGTATCTAGTTTCTCCACATTTTCCACCGGGTTTTCCACATATATGGAAAGAGAAAAGGCTGTCCCATAGGATTTTTTGCTGGTATTTGAAAGAATATCGAAAAAGGATGGGGGAAAAGCTGTGGAAAACAAAACTTTACATAATCTCATTCCTTGGATGGTGTTGGAGCAGGTCGTATCTTGAAAAGAATATACGTTTGCGCTGCTCCATTGGACGTAAGGGCAGTAGAAGACAATATCCGATAGGAAAATTGACTTTATTAAGGCAGGGGGGTACACTATAAGAAAGAGTTTTATATGAATGGCTTGGAGAGGAGGGGGTCCCGTGAAAACGATCATCGAGCTCTATGATGAGGAACCGATTTTCAATATATTGGCGGCGGTGGCGTTTCATCCGGAAACGCTGGTGTTTATCGGCGGAAAGCTGATGCATAGAGAGAGAAAAAACAGGATTGTTCGCTGCTTGGAGGAAAGAGGGCTTTCTATTCGGCTCCACTTTTTTACAGCGGACGCCAACCAGATTCCCAGTATGGTTTCGGTTATGGAAAAAGTAACCGGGCAGTTCCCGGAATGTGTGGTGGATGTGACCGGCGGCAGCAGCACGATGCTGTATGCCGCTGGAGTTTTTTGCAGCAGCCGGGATATTCCCGTTATGGTGTATGAAAAGACGAGAGGAAGGTTTTTGAACCTGCAGCATTGCCCGGAAGCAGAAAACACGCCGTATCCGCTGCATTTTAGTGCAGAGGATTTTCTGATCATGGCCGGAGGCTCCTTCCCCCGATGCGGCCACGTAGGAGCAAAAAATATCACGCCTGAAATGGAGGAGTACATCAGAAGCGTCTGGAAAGTTTATGTGGAGCATTACGACAACTGGACAAAGCATGTCCAGTATCTGCAGGCAGTTTCCGGCGGGGAAGAATCCAGAGAGCTCGCTATCCGGGCCCCGCTGGATATCCGTATGGCGGATGGGAAGCAACGGTACTGCAACAGGGAGATTTTCATAGCGCTTCAGCGGTGCGGGGTGATACAGGATCTGGTTTTCCGGGGAAAGCGCGTTTCCTTCCGCTACACAAGCCGTCTCCTTCGCAGCTGCCTCTGTGATATCGGCATATGGCTGGAGCTTTATCTGTATGTGGCGGCTAAGGATAGCGGCTACTTCGACGATGTGCAGGTGAGCGTAGTCATTGATTGGGATGGGGAGGATGAGCAGCGCTCCGGCACGGTGAACGAATTGGATATTCTTCTGACAAAAGGGCCCACTCCGGTGTTTATTTCCTGCAAGACGGGAGTTCCCAATACACAGGCGCTAAATGAACTGGACGTTTTGCGTGAACGGTATGGAGGATATTGGGCCAAGGGCGTTCTGGCTACTATGAGCCGTCTTTCACACGTGAATCCTGCCGTATACCGCCGGGCTGCGGATATGGGGATCTATGTGCTGCAGCAGGAGGACGTGACGGGCGGAGACTTGGCTGAAAAGCTTTTGCATATCGCGCAGAGCCGGTAACAGCGGCGTTTATAAAAAATTTTAGAAAGTTCTTGCATTGCTTCCGCAGATGTGGTAGAATAATCAAGCACTCAGAAAATGCGGAAGTAGTTCAGTGGTAGAACATCAGCTTCCCAAGCTGAATATGGGGGTTCGATTCCCCTCTTCCGCTCCATCAGGCTGAGCCCGGAACGTAATCTGTGTTCCGAGCTCAGCTTTTTATATTGCCTTTTTACTCGCGTTTTCAGTGGGTATATTTTTTGTCAGCGCTTTCCAAATTGAACCGAGTATTCTTGTTCCGTTTTTTGTTTGTCTCAACAATCGAGGCGCCGTTCCAGAGCTTTTTCTTTTCAGTAAAAAGAACGTTTACGCCGCTTTGCAGCCAGGTTTTTACGGATGCTTTTTCATAGATTGGTATTTTAAGCTGAATCTGAATGCGGACCGTGTTTGAGTTTCAGATTTGCATTGTTTTTGTTTGCCGCATAACGCCGACAGCTATTGCGTGAATATAGTTTTTAAACATTGAGAAAGAGGCCGAACGCAGCTGCATTCGGCCTCTTTCTTCTCTTTTGCAGGTTTCTTCCCGTGCTGAAACGAAGTTTTTTCGAAAATAGGGAAGACTGCAGATGCTTTTCTGAAAGAGAGATAAGAAGTTCCCAAATAAAAGTCAGCCGAAAAATTCCCGGCTCAGAAGACCTATATAAGCTTCCAGCCGGCCCCGGTCTTTGAGATAATTCAAAAGCGTATAACGGGCGTTGGATTCTGCGGCATGACGAAGGCTTTCTTCTAAAGCCGCCCGATCTATCCCCAGCGTTTCAAAGGAGCTGTATCCGCGCATTTTATCCAGATAGGAGCGGATCTCTGAGAAGGAGGGCATATACTCGCAGGGCGGGAGATCTTCTTTTGGTTCCGCCAGTTCGTAGAGGCGGGCCATAACGAGGGTCCCGAGCCCCACGTAGTTGCCGTGCAGGAACCGGTCTTCTCCGGAATTGGCGGCCGCTACTTCCCAGCAATGGGCGATCCGGTGCTCTCCTCCGGCAGCAGGGCGGGATATACCATACATACTGATGGCTACGCCGGAAAGAACCAGAGCGTTGGTCACGGAAAGAAGGACGCTTTCGTCCTTCTCAAAAAGGCGGTCCGCCTGTTGAACGCATTCTTCCACGGCGGTAAGCACAAGCCCGGCGATGTAAGGGCAGAAATATTCCCCGGTTTCCCGCTCCGAGAGCTGCCAGTCCCGGATGGCGATATATTTTCCCAGCACGTCGCTGAAACCCGCTGCAGACATCATCTCGGGAGCGGTGCGCATCACCTGCGTATCGCATATGATTCCATACGGAGGCCGCAGCGGCACGGAGATTTTGTCCCCCTCCGATAGAACGGCAGAGGTAGCGGAGGCATAGCCGTCCATGGAGGGAGCCGTTCCTATGATGATATACGGAATCCGGCAGCGGGTGCTGACGACTCGGGAAAGGTCGTTCATGGTTCCGGAGCCTATCGCCACGATCAATTCTGTGTCTTGAGGAAGCTTTATCAGCATATTGCCGATCAGTTTCTCGTCCAGCACCTGATGGCCGGCTCCCCGGTATGTAAAAACGTGCCGGGCCACAGAGCATTTCGCCTCCCGCAGCATGAATAGGACCCTTTCTTCCGCAAGCGGCATGGTGTTGGCGTCGCCTATAAGAAAGACCTTTTTGCCCTGAAAATCCTGCAGGATATCGGAAAGCCTGGAAAGCGCACCTATCCCCGTATAGATGTGGCGGATGGGAACGGTGTGGGTATGGCCGCATTCGCACTGCGTCTGAAATCCGGCAAAAGAAGAGATATCCCCTGTATCTCGCATGTCTGCTCCTCCTCCAAAGCGGCTGTGAACGTGCGGCAGACGGTTTCTGCCGCAGCCTTGTACTATTTGAGGCCAGTATAGCACGGAGGAAAAATACGGTCAATGTGACCTCTGCGTAAAACAGAAGAGATATTTTTGTATTGTATAACCATTTGCTGTAAGAAGATACAGCCTTTAAAATATGGAATCCGCCCGAAGTGGAAAGAATCGTTGCCTATACAGGAAAACCAAAAGGCAGAAAGTACTTTCAGCCTGCTTTCTGGATTCTATTGCGGTATATATTTATCGGAGACATATACTGGTATTTGTTTTTCTCCATCGGGATCAGCCGTGAGGATTATTCCGAATTTTTACAGGAAGGTCCTGTAATCCTCCAGATTCTTCCGGAGCAGTTCCGGCGTATTGAGACCGTAGGGACATTTTTTCATACATTGGTTGCAGTGGAGGCAGTCTTCGATTTGGGCCATCTTTTTCTGCCATTCCGGGGTGAGCCAGTTTTCTTTCGGCGAGCGCCGCAGAAGCAACCCCATACGGGCGCAGTTGCTGATTTCGATCCCAGCGGGGCAGGGCATACAGTAACCGCAGCTGCGGCAGAAATCCCCGGAAAGCTGAATGCGGTCCTTTTCTATGGCGGCCTTCATCTCTTCAGTAAATGCAGGCGGGTTTTCCTGGTAGGAAAGGAATTCATCCAGTTCCCATTCCCGCTGGACGCCCCAGATGGGGGCCACATGAGGAAATTGAGAAAGATACGCGTAGGCCATGGCGGAATTGGTAATCAGCCCGCCGGAAAGCCCTTTCATGGCGATGAAGCCCATATCGGCCCGGG
>URRG01000142.1 GCA_900550095.1 uncultured Oscillospiraceae bacterium | reverse complement strand
CACAAAGAGCCGGAAGGGCGCTTTTGCTTTGGCCGCCGCTCAGGACAGGGAAGAAGCCGGGAACTGAGTGTGGCCGTGAAAAGGAAGCGTTATTTCTTGAAGCGGAATACGTTCCAGGAAAGTTTCTTCACTTCAGCGGAAAGTTTCCCGTCCGCAAAGCTGGCGGAATCGTTCACAGTGGGTTTGACGGTTCCGGCGGTTTCAAAGGTGCTGTGGAACTGCATATCCTCTGTATACAGCTGGCTGTGTTCCACAAAGGAGAAATCCTTGAAGCCGGAGATATCCAGCTCCAGAGAGCAGTCGTTGTCCCAATCCCGGTTGATGACAAAGATATTCAGCTCGCCGTTTTCCTCATCATAAGCAGTGGCGGCGTCTATGAATTTGACGCCCGTATGGGTGTAATACTGACTGTTATCGTCAATGGCGTAGCCGGGAATATCAAAACAATCGCACTCCACAGCGGTCTGCATGGATTCGCCGCGGCCGTAGCGCATAAGCTGGGAGAAAGGATAGTAGGCCGCCGTCTTCCAGACGTGTTCCCGGTCTGTAGCGGCAAGGGTGCCCAAGCCACTGGTCATGCAGCCGATTTTCACCCGATCCGCGTGGCGCAGGAAGGCCAGCAGAGTGGAGGCTGAGGTGAGTGCGTTGACCATATCTCCACCTCTGGGATGACGGGATTCTCCCATATTGTCTGGGTCGTGAAGTATATATTCTCTGGAAGGATCAAAATTGTAGTGAGCAGCGTAGAGATTGTGAGGCCCGAAGCCCGGGTGCAGCTCCGCACAGGGGCGGACAGAGGTGCCGTATTCATCAAAAGAGAGCATCATCTTTCTGGGGGAACGGAGCTTGGTCTGCACAAAGTCGCAGAGAGCAATTTCCGTGTTGATATAATCCTCAAAGAAGACGGAGCCTCCCAACAGGGCGGCGTAATCGCCCTCCGGCGCGGAATGATAATGGTGAAGGGAAACGTAATCCACAGATTCATAGCACTCCTGCAGAGCTTCCAGATCCCACTGGGGATAGTGGGCCAGGAAGGGGGAAGAGGAGACGCAGGCTACGGTTTCAATAGTAGGATCCACCCACTTCATAGCTTTGGAGACTTCGTTTGCCCTGACGCCGTAGCCCCTTGGATCCTTTTCCCAGGAAGCGATCTGCCAGGGGCCGTCCATTTCGTTGCCCAGATACCAGGTCTTCACGCCATAGGGGCTTTCGTGGCCGTATTTCCGCCGCAGATCGGACCAATAGGTGCCGCCTTTGTGGTTCGTATAATCTACGATGCCAATGGCATCCTTGATATCCCCGGTTCCCAGATTGATGGTATACATGGGCTCAAAGCCAACCAGTTCGGCCCACTGAAGGTATTCGTCGTGCCCCACGTCATTGGGAATATACTGGAACCAGGCCAGGTCCAGATGGGTCTTCCGATTTTCCTTGGGGCCTATGGAATCCTTCCAGTCCCAGCCGGAGACAAAATTGCCGCCGGGAAGACGCACGGTGGGAAGCCCCGTTTCCTTCAGGGCGTCGATGAAATCCTGACGGAAGCCGTGTTCCTCTGCGGTAGGATGCTTGGAATTATACATGCTGCCGTTGACCATGGTGCCGATAGGTTCCAAAAAGGCGCCATAGAGCCTTGGGGAAATTTCCCCGATCTTGAACGAGGGATGGACTAGAATTTTTGCCTGTTTTTTCATGTACAGCTCCTCCATTCAGAATAAATTCATATAACACAAAATCAAATTATTTTGTGCTAAAATTTAGTATATTTAAGCTATATTAAGCATATATAAAATTCGAAGAAAAGTCAAGGAAATATTCTTGAAAAAAACAGGAAATCCATTGGGAGAAAAAAGGCCGCAGTCCCTATGAGAACTGCGGCCTTTTAAAGCAGCGGAAGCTATAGGCTTTCAGCAACCATGCTCTTATCTACAGCATAAAACCTGGAAAGAGACGGCTCTTTATCATATATGTCCTGATAGACTGCCTTTTTTTCGAGCACCATTCCAGCTTTTTCGGCTGTTTTCCAGGAAGCGATATTATCTTCTCGAATGGTTGCTATCAATCTGGGAATCCTGTAATGGCCGAAAAAATAGTGTATATACGCCCTCAGCGCTTCAGCCATATAGCCCTTTCCTCTATGGTCTGCTCCTATAAACCAGGTTAAACCCACTTCCTGTAAATCCTCGTAAAAGGAACATCCCACAGATCCCAAAAGCATGTGCTTTTCTTTTTCTTCTATGGCATAGGCAAGATATTCTTTGGTGGGGTCATTTTTTTGCGCCAGGGCGGCAGATTCACGGATAAAGTCCTTCATCCATATGTGGCAGTTGGAGCAGTCGCCCCAAATCTCCTGCAGGCTTCCGTCGGAAGCCATATGAATAAGGGATTGCTCATCCTCCGGCAGAAAATCGCGAAGAAGCGATCTGGTTGTTTCAATATGCATAAGCTTCCTCCTGTTGGATAGTAATGTCTTTCGAAGAATTTATTTGATAAGAGAAAACGCATAGGCTTCCTGCAGCCATTCAATAAGCGCCCTGTCTATTTCACCGGCCTGTTCCACGATCACATGGTGGGTCCACCGGTTGGGATAGGCTTCTACGGCATAAGCGATTCGGGGGATTCTTTTTTGTAAGACAGACCAAAAGAAACCAGAAGATATTCCTCCGGCCAGCCCTTTCGTCTTTTCCAGGGTAGGGAAGCCATGGCGAATATGCGGCGGTTACTGAAGGAAATCTGTGTCTTTGAAACTTTTATTGTTACATCGGGATATGCAGCTATGAGTTTTTCCCTGAGCACTTCATATATGGGGAGCATCTGTGGCATGGCATTGAAAAAGAGAAGCTCATCGGATCGAAGCTGCAAGCGGATTTCCCTCCTTTAGACGGTTTAGTAATGGAACCTGTGAAAAAATTTGGTATAACGTTTTTTCAAATTTCAGCCATAACCTTGGGATGATTTTTTTACATAAAGGCCATCTGCTTGAGGAGAAAAATCCAGAAAAACATGGTGGGTATGGAACAGATGGAGGTAAAAATCACGATTTGCCCGGCCAGTTCCCCATCCCCGTTCATTTGCTTGGCCATAGTAAAGGAGGAAACGGCGGTAGGAGCCCCCAGCATAGTGAGAAGGGCAGCCAGCTGGATGCCTCTGTAGCCCATAAGAATGCTAAGGGGCAGGAACAGGGCTGGGAAAAGAATAAGCTTTGCCGCGACTGCGATGGTGAGCGGCTTAATATTTCCCTTCAGGGCCGAGAATTTGAAGGAAGCTCCCAGAATCAGGAAGGCCATAGGCGTAGCCATGCCCGAAAGATTCGCTACAGTTTTTTCGATACCCTCCGGCAGGCGTATACGGCATAGGAGCAGTAGTCCGCCCAGAAGAGCGCCAAGGATAAGAGGATTGGTCACGATGCCTTTCAGGATCTTTTTAGGGTGGATCTGCCTATCTGCATACCACTCCAAAACCACTACGGAGAGGACATTGTAGAGGGGAACCACAAAGGCAATGAGCATAGAAGCGGTCCCCACGTTCTCATCCCCAAAAAGAGAGGCCGTAACAGGCAGCCCATAGAGGATGAAATTGCTGCGGAACATGCCCTGGATCATGACTCCCTTCCGCCGGAAATCTTTCTCAAACCGGGGAACAATTAGCCACAACAGGAAAAACATGAGAAGGACAAGACCTATGGCCCAAAGAATAAGCCTTCCGTCAAAAATCTCTGCAATTTCCGTCTGGTAAATATTATAAAAGATCAACGTTGGCAGAAAGGCCTTGAAGGTGACCTTGTTCATTACGTCCGCGGTGTGGTCGTCCATGACTCCTATCCGGTGGATCAGAAAACCAACGGCCATCATAGCGAAAAGAGGGAATACAACGTTTAGGGATACGATCAGATTTTCCATTGGGATCTTCCTTTATTCCGGCGGCAGACACGGAAACTGGGGACCGCTTCCGCTTCGGAAGCGGTCCCCTCCTGCGTTCCGTATCGCTGTACGCTCCGGTTACTTCGACGCATATTGAAAAAAGAGGGTGGAAAAGCTTCGCATGAAAGGATCTTTGCAGAAGCGTTTTCATCCATTCAGTGCCTTTTCCGCCTGCAGGACTTCTTCCCGGTTGGGAATGGAGGGCGCGGCGCCCTTCCGCGTGACGGCGATGGAAGAAGCCAGGCAGGCCCTGCGCAGAGCCTGTTTTGGGGAAAGTCCCTCCCGGACGGAGGCCAGAAAATACCCGGTAAAGGTATCCCCTGCGCCGGTGGTATCCACTGCCCTGACGGGGAAGGCAGGCACGAAGAATTCGCCCTCCCGCCCGCTGTAAAGAGCCCCCTTGGCTCCAAGGGTCAGCACCACTGCCGCATGAGGGTAGCGGCTCCGCAAAGCGGCGGCAATGTGTTCCGGTTCCTGTTCCCCGGTAAAGCCTTCGCCTTCCAACCGGTTCAGCAGGAACCAGCGGACGCTTTCCAGCGGGAGCTCCCGAAGGGAATCCTCCCAGGGGGAAGGATTCAGCGCGGTAAAAAGCCCCTTTTCACGGGCGAGACGAAGAATTTCGGGCAGGGCGTTTGTTTCGTTTTGCAGCAGAAGAATGTCCCCTTTTTCGCAGCGGGCAAACATCCGCTCCAGCAAAGGCGGCGTAAGAGCGCGGTTGGCGCCTCCATACAAAAGGATGCAGTTTTCTCCTGACGCATCCACCTGAATGACTGTATGGCCGGTAGGCTCATCCACGGTCTCCACGAGAGATATATCCGCCCCAGCCTCCCGAAGAGTCTGCAGGAGCAGGCCGCCGTCCCGCCCGACGCAGCCGCCGTGATGCACGGGGACTCCCGCCCTGGCCAGGGCGATGGACTGGTTCAGCCCCTTTCCGCCGGGAAACACTTCCCGCTTCAGGGCGGACAGGGTCTCCCCGGGCTGGACGAAATGCCCGACCGTATACACATAATCCAGATTCAGAGAACCGATTGTGAAAATCTGCAAGGGTCACGACTCCTTTCCGGCATTTCGGCAAAAATGCCTTGGCACAAAGCAGGCAGCGCCTGTGAATATGTCTTATTATACAGATCTTTATATGGAAAGTAAAGGTTTTTGTCCGTGCGGCCAAAATAGGAGGAGGAACGAAAAAGCCCCTCCGCATCATTGGATGACGGGAAGGGGCGGAGTGGTTTTAAGAAGGGCTTACCGGATTTCGGCTCTTCGGGTGAGGAGGTAGGAACCGGCCATACAGGCGAGAGCCACGCCGGCAAAAAAGAGAGAGGGATACAAAAGCTGCACGGAGTTGTCCGCATATCCTATAAGGAGCTTGAGGACAGGAAGAATACGGTTGAAGAACTCCCCGTCGGTGGCCGTATTGATTGCAGGGAAAAGAATGAAAAGGATGAGCCCCAAGGCGATCAGACCAAGGATAAAGGGGATCTTTCCGATTCGGTTCCATATAGCTGCGGCCAGATACGCCAGGAATATGGTGGCCGCGTATGCAAGAAACAGCCATATGAATTGGAGAACGAAACCTTTATTTCCGTACAGATGGAAGAAAAGGGGATTGTACTCAAATATATTTGGCAGAACGGTTCCGATAGCGGTTTCCACAAGGGCCATAAGCGCTGAAATAAAGAAGAATTCACAAAGGAAGCTTTTGAAAATCATTTTTCGCGTCATTCCGTTCTGGATGAAGAGCTTGAAATCATCTTGAAAGGTGAAGGCGCCGCAGAAGCACAGAAAAAAGACCGAATTGAATTCCATACTGGAAAAGGATACGTTTTCCGCAGAGGATACGGCAGCAAAAATAATGGTCACGGTGGCCATAAGCAAAATGATAATAGAGTAAAATATAGCCAGGGGTTTGAGCAGATCCAGGATCTGATATCGAATAGCGGTCCGCAGCTTCATATCCGTTCTTCCTCGCTTTCAGTAAGTTTGACAAAGAGCTTCTGCAGGGTGATGGAGGAGATCGTCAGCCGGTCAGTAAGCCGGGAATAGTCGACGGGCCCCATGATATAAGCTACCCGCAGGCCGCCCAGCCGTTCCTCTCCGATCACGTCCTTGTCCCGGCAGTATTCCGCCACCTCCTGTTCCAGGCCGGAAATACTGTGGCCTGTGGAGGTGAGCTCCTCTACGGAGGATTGCAGGAGCACCTTCCCACGGTCAATGATGACCACATCCTCTATCAGATTGGCGACCTCTTCGATCAGATGCGTAGCCAGGATGATGGTGCGGGGGTTCTCCTCATACTCCTGAAGAAGGAGTTTGTAAAAAAGTTCCCTGTGGTTGGCGTCCAGCCCGAGAACCGGCTCGTCGAAGAAAACGTAGGGAACGTTGAGGCAAAGCGCCAGAATCAGTTTGAAGATGGAACGGTAGCCGGTGGAAAGGGAACTGATCTTTTTCCGAAGGGGAAGGCCGAACTTTTCCGCGTAGGAAAGGGCTTTTTCATAATGAAAGCAGTCGTAAAAGCCGTTTGTGAGCTTGAAGGCCTTCAAAACCCGCATAGTAGAGGGA
>URRG01000141.1 GCA_900550095.1 uncultured Oscillospiraceae bacterium | reverse complement strand
GGAGCCACGGCTCACCATGCGGTGGAAATCCTGATTCAGCTGCCGGAAAAAGGGGATGCAGATACTGCAGAAGCGGAAGCTGTGAAATAAAGTATCAAACGGAGGCCTGCCGGAGCGTTTCGGCAGGCCCCTTTTGGCTGGAAATCCATAAGGCTTTCACAAGAATTCAGGGGGATTTTGTTGAAGTGAGGGTCGAATTATGGTATAATGCGCACTGAAACAGATCTCTGTACTATGTATCAAATGTAGTAAATATGAAAAGAAAAATTCCCCTGAAGCGTTATAGGCCGGCGGGCTTTCCCGCTGTAGGAGGGACGCAGTGAAGGTATTATTTTCTGCCATTCGGAGCGGCCTGACGGATATATGCAGCCGCCCTGTGCCGGAGAGTCTGCGGCAGACCTCCCGTTTTAGGGATCATATAACGGCGCGGGGACATTCAGGGGCTGAAAACGGGTCTGCCGGTGTTGGAACGCCGCTATGGAACGAACTGCACGGTCAAGTGCCGGAAAAATGATTCTACTTACTAAACAGGAGGAAGACTTTTGGATATAAGCACCTCTTTCCGCCGTTCTCAGGCGGAATATATGCAGGATGTGGCCGATATCATGCGGATCCGCGCCAGAGGGGAAAAGCCTCTCGCAATGGTGCATACCTATGGATGTCAGCAGAATGTGGCCGACGGGGAAAAAATCAAGGGCCAGCTTGCTGAGATGGGGTTTTCCTTCACAGAAGATCCGGAGGAGGCCGACCTTGTGCTCTATAATACCTGTGCCATCCGGGAGCATGCCGAGGACCGTGTTTTCGGCAATGTAGGGGCGCTGAAAAACGTGAAGCGCCGGCATCCCTCCCTCTTGGTGGCCCTCTGCGGCTGCATGATGGAACAGGAGCATGTGGCGGAACGGATCCGCAAAAGCTATCCCTTTGTGAATCTGGTGTTCGGCACCCATGTGATCCATCGCTTTCCGGAGCTGCTGCATCAGGCTCTGGTGGATGGAAAACGGGTCTTTTCCAGAGGCAACGAGGAAGAGGACGCCGTCATCGTGGAAGGTTTGCCCTTATACAGGGATGGGACCACAAAGGCATGGGTCACGGTTATGTACGGCTGCGATAATTTCTGTTCCTACTGTGTGGTTCCCTATGTCCGCGGCAGGGAAAGAAGCCGGGAGCCGGAAGCAATCCTGGAGGAATTCAGGGGGCTTGTGGAGGCCGGATACAAGGATATCACACTTTTGGGCCAGAATGTAAATTCTTACGGAAAGGGCCTGAAGAATCCTATTACCTTTGCAAAACTTCTTCAACTGCTGGATCAGGTCCCGGGGGATTATCGGATCCGCTTTATGACGTCTCACCCCAAGGATGCGTCGAAAGAGCTCCTTGACACTATGGCGGCGGGAACGCATATTTCCCATCACCTGCACCTGCCCTTTCAGTCGGGGAACGACAGGGTGCTCCGGGTTATGAACCGCCGGTATACCAGGGAGAAATATCTGGAGCTGGTTCGCTATGCCAAGGAAAAAATGCCGGATATTTCCCTTACCTCCGATGTGATCGTAGGATTCCCGGGGGAAACGGAAGAGGAATTTTGCGATACCCTTTCTCTTGTAGAAGCGGTAGGCTTCACCTCGCTTTTCACCTTTATCTTTTCTCCCCGCAGAGGGACGGCCGCCGAAAAAATGGAGGATCCCACCCCGGCGGAAGAAAAATCCAGGCGTTTGCAGCGGCTCTGCAGCCTGCAGGAGTCCATTGCGGCGAGGCGGTGCGGCTCCATGGTTGGAACGCTCCAGAGGGTCCTGGTGGAAGAGAAAAACAGCAAGACCGGCCTTCTGACCGGACGGACGGACGGCAATATCGTGGTGGATTTTGAAGGCGGCGACGAGCTTTTGGGCCGTTTTGCCACGGTGGAGATCACCAGCGCCCGGAATTGGATCCTGGGAGGGGAGCTCAGAGAATGAGCGGCGGTTCGCCCGGAGGATCCGGATGAAATATGGTAAAGAGGAAATGACTAGAAGTATCGCTTCCTTTTTATATAGGGCTTCCCCGGATGGAAGCCCCACACTTTATTTTTTGGAGGATGAAAAATGGATATTATCGAACTCGCACGGGAAATCGGCAGGGAGCTGCAGAAGGATCCCAATTATCTCGCTATGCGCGCTGCCAGCGACGCCTGTGATAAAGATACGGAACTTCAGAACCTGATCGGCCAGTTTAATCTCACTAGGATGTCTCTGAGCAACGAGGCCCAGAAGGAGCAGAGCGACGAGCAGAAAATACAGCAGCTGAATACGGAGCTGCGCCAGACGTATGCCCAGATCATGCAGAGCCCCAATATGGCGGCCTATAATGCTGCGAAGCAGAATGTGGACGCCATCCTCAACAGGGTTTCCGCTATCATCGGCCAGAGCGCAGATGGGGAGAACCCCGACACCGCGGATTACCGCGAGGAGAGCTCCTGCGGCGGAAACTGCGGCTCCTGCGGCGGCTGCCACTGATTGGCGGAACAGAATGAAACCATTTCGGAAACAGGGAGGATGAACCAATGGCAAACCTGTCGCCTATGATGCAGCAGTATTTTGAGATGAAGAAGCAGAACCCGGACACCATCCTCTTCTTCCGTCTCGGTGATTTCTATGAGATGTTTTTCGACGATGCAAAGCTCGTTTCCCGGGAACTGGATTTGACTCTAACAGGCCGGGACTGCGGGCAGGAGGAGAGGGCGCCCATGTGCGGCGTCCCTTTCCATAGCTATGAGACCTATGTGGCCCGCCTAGTGCAGAAGGGCTATAAGGTGGCCATCTGTGAACAGATGGAGGATCCGGCCAAAGCTAAGGGGCTTGTAAAGCGGGATATCATCCGGGTGATCACCCCCGGTACCGTTTTGGAAAGCAGCATGCTGGACGAAGCCAAAAACAATTATATATGCTCCGTCTGCGTCTGTGGGGACAGGGCGGGCTGCTGCTTTGCGGATATTTCTACCGGAGAGGTGCACGGCGTGCTCCTTTCCGGTTCTCTGCAGGAACTGCTGAAAAATGAGCTTTCCCGCTTTTCTCCGAGAGAGATCCTCCTGAATCCAGAGGGGTTGGATCTCAAGGAGCTGCCTCAGTTTATCCGGGACCGCCTCTGCGCCAGTCTGGAGCTTCTGGAAGAGACGGAGTTCGCGGCGGAAAACAGCGTCCCGCTTGTTTTGAGCCAGTTTAAAAAATCTTCCCTTGAAGAGATGGACCTGGAGGAAAAGGAGGAGATCGCCTTCGCCGCCGGCGCCCTTCTTGGATACCTGAAGAAGACGCAGAGGACGGGCCTGGAACGGCTCACGGAGATCACTCTTTACAGCGGCGCTCAGTATATGGGGCTCGATCTGAATGCCCGCCGGAACCTGGAGCTTCTCGAAACCCTGCGGACAAAGGAGAAGAAGGGTTCCCTTCTCTGGGTGTTGGATAAGACCAAAACAGCCATGGGCAAGAGGCTCATACGCAGCTGGATCGAGCAGCCTCTCATGAGCCCGGGGCAGATCACCAAGAGGCTGAACGCTGTGGAAGAGCTCGCAGAGGATATGATGCTCAGGGATTCTGTTTCGGGCGGGCTTTCGGGCATCCATGACCTGGAAAGGCTCATGAGCCGCATTGTATACGGCTCATCCAACGCTAGGGAGCTGCGCTCCCTTTCTTCTGCCCTTTCCCGCCTCCCGGCGCTCAGGGAATCCCTCATAGGCGTGCATTCGGCGCTTCTCATTTCCCTGCGGGAGCAGATGGATCCGCTGGAGGATGTCTGCGAGCTCATCGAAAAGGCTATTGTGGAGGATCCGCCCTTCTCCGTGCGGGAAGGAGGGCTGATCCAGCAGGGATACGACGAAGAGCTGGATTTGGTCCGGGGCGATATGACGGACGGCAGAGGCGTGATCGCCCGCATCGAGGCCAAGGAACGGGAACGCACGGGGATCCCCAAGCTGAAGGTAGGATATAACCGGGTGTTCGGATATTATATCGAAATCAGCAACAGCTTCAAGGAGCAGGCTCCGCCTGAATACATACGGAAACAGACGCTCACCAACTGCGAGCGCTTTATCACGCCGGAGCTAAAGGAACTGGAAAGCCGTATCCTGGGAGCTCACGATAAATCCGTGCAGATGGAGTATTCTATCTTCGACGGCATCCGCAAGGAGGTGGCGAAGCAGCTTTCCCGTATCCAGAAAACGGCTGTAGCGGTGGCCCAGCTGGATGTGATCGCTTCTTTTGCGGAGGTATCCGTCCGGCAGGGGTATACGCGCCCTGTGATCGCGCTGGACGGGCGCATTCACATCGAGGGCGGACGCCATCCTGTGGTGGAGCTTCTGCAGGACGCGCCCTTTGTGCCGAACGATGTGGAGCTGGATACGAACGAGAATCGGGTTGCGATCATTACAGGCCCCAATATGGCGGGAAAATCCACCTATATGCGGCAGGTGGCCCTGATCGTCATCATGGCGCAGATCGGGTGCTTTGTGCCCGCTTCCCGTGCTGAGATATCCATAACGGACAGCGTCTTCACCCGTGTGGGCGCTTCCGACGACCTGGCTTCAGGTCAATCCACTTTTATGGTGGAAATGAGCGAGGTGGCGGATATCATACGCAACGCCACCTCCAACAGCCTTCTGATTCTCGATGAGATCGGACGGGGGACTTCCACCTTTGACGGCATGAGCATCGCCCGTGCCGTGCTGGAATTTGTGGCCAATAAAAGACAGCTGGGGGCCAAGGCGCTTTTCGCTACTCATTACCACGAGCTTACAGTTCTGGAAGATTTGGTGGATGGTGTAAAAAATTACAATATCGCTGTGAAAAAGCGCGGGGATGATATCACCTTCCTGCGGAGGATCGTCCGCGGAGGGGCGGACGACAGCTTCGGCATCGAGGTGGCTAAACTGGCGGGGATCCCCAACACCATCGTCCAGCGGGCCAAGCAGATTCTGGCTGAATTGGAGGGCGAAGCTCATATTTCCGCTCCAGCCGGAGGAAGGAAGCGGAAGGCGGCGGAAGAAGCCTCCATGCAGACGCTCCTCGTCCCTGCGGGGGAGAGGGAGGCTCTGGAAAAGCTCAGAGGCCTGGACGTGAACACGCTGACGCCCATCGAATGCATGAACACCCTGTTTGAGCTATCGAAGCTGGCAAAGCAGTGACGGTCCGCCCTTCGCGGGCGGTTTGGAAAGAAGGGAAGCTATGCCGAAGATCCATGTTTTAGATAAGCATGTGGCGGAACTGATCGCCGCCGGTGAGGTAGTGGAACGCCCCTCCTCCGTTATCAAGGAGCTGGTGGAAAATTCCATAGACGCAGGCTCGACGGCCGTGACGGTAGAGATCCAGCGGGGAGGCGTCGCCTATATGCGAGTGACGGACAATGGCTGCGGCATCGCCCGGGAGGATATAGAAAACGCTTTTCTGCGCCATGCTACCAGCAAGATGCAGGAGCAGGAGGATCTGGAGAAGATCGGTACGCTGGGATTCCGCGGGGAGGCGCTTGCCTCCATAGCGGCGGTAGCCCGGGTGGATGTGATGACCCGTACACAGGAGGACTTGGCCGGGACCCGCTACACCATAGAAGGCGGCGAAGGGACCCTTCCCGAAGATGCGGGCTGTGCGCCGGGCACGACTTTTATTGTGCGGGATCTGTTTTACAATACCCCTGCCCGGATGAAATTCCTGAAAAAGGATGTGGTAGAGGGGAATGCGGTGGCCGCGGTCATGGACCGCATGGCTCTTTCTCATCCGGAGGTCTCTCTGCGCTTTTTGAGAGATGGGAAGGAGATCCTCCACACGCCGGGGGATGGAAAGCTGAAATCTGCGGTATACGCCGTTTTCGGCAGGGATTTCCTCAGCGGGCTGATCCCTGTGGAATACGACCTGCAGGGCGTGAAGGTGGAGGGCTTTGTCAGCAAGCCGGCCTTTGCACGGCCAAACCGGAGCATGCAGCATTTCTTTATCAACGGCCGGTATGTTAAAAGCCGCACAGCTATGGTAGCGCTGGAGGAAGGCTTCAAGGGATCTATCATGGTGGGCAAGCAGCCCGCCTGTGTCCTGCATCTGCAGGTGGCGTTCGAGGCGGTGGATGTGAACGTCCATCCCTCTAAAATCGAGGTTCGCTTCATCAATGAGAGGCCCATTTTTGACGCTGTATATTACGGTGTTAAAAAAGCTCTCAACGAAGGGGATACGCCTAAGATCATGGAGTTAAAGAAAGCCGTTCCGTCTGCTTCGCCGGTTTTCGCAAAGGCAGATGAAGGCAGCCGGACGGTGCTGGGTAACAGAGGAGCTTTTTCGGTATCCATCCCTTCGGAAGCCTCCGGAAAGCCGGATAGGTTTGGATTCCCGCAGGGAGCTGACGCTGCTGCTCCTAAGGAGGGGGCTTCCAGTTCGTTTGCCCTGAATGACAGCGGCTTTTTCCGCCTACAGAAAAAGGAAAACACCGAGCCTGCATTCCGGGTGAAGGAAGAGATATTTCCGGAGGATTTCGGAGTCTTCGGCGGCAGAAGCGTTCGGGAAGAAGCTGCA
>URRG01000140.1 GCA_900550095.1 uncultured Oscillospiraceae bacterium | reverse complement strand
ACCGCATCAGCACCGTGGGCACCATCGCGGGCGCCCATGTGCAGAACGGAAAGATCACCCGGTCTGCTCAGATCCGCGTGGTGCGCGACGGCATCGTGATCACGGAGGATAAGATCGCCTCCCTGCGCCGCTTCAAGGACGACGTGAAGGAAGTGGCCGACGGCTACGACTGCGGCATCGGCCTGGAAAAGTTCAACGACATCAAGGAGGGCGATATTCTGGAAGCCTTCACCATGGAGGAATACAGAGACGCCTGATCCGTATTGAAACGGGAAGGAGGGCATGGATATGCCCAGCTTTAAAATGGGGCGGACCACCGAGGATATCCGCCGGGAGCTTTCCGCCATCCAGCGGGAGCTCAAGGATCCCCGGGTGCAGGGAATGCTTCTGAGCATCGTCCGTGTGGAGGTCACCGCCGATCTTTCCTACTGCACGGTGTATGTCAGCGCCATGGAGGGCATGGATAAGGCTCTTCAGGCGGTGAAGGGGCTGCGCTCCGCTTCCGGCTTTATCCGCCGGGAACTGGGGAGAAGGCTCCAGCTCCGCCATGTGCCCGAGCTGATCTTCAAGGCCACCGACTCCATCGAATACAGCGCCAATATCAGCCGGATGCTGCACGACCTGGAAACAGAGAAAACACAAAGGTTGGAGAAAGCGGAAGAAACAGTGGAAATTCCCGGCGGGGAAAAGGAAGAGGATTTTGGGGGCGGGCCGGCCACGGAGGAAGAAAACGGATAGGCTCGGGGAAGCCCCAAAATGCTGAAAAGCCGGGAAGGCGGCAATAAGCGGTAATATATGGAAAGCCCCGTCCCCGGGAGAGCGCCGCCCGGCGCCGGCGGCGGGGCTTTTTCCGCGGCCCGGGCGGGACGCGGAAATGGACGGGGGCCCGGAATGCCTGGAAGCATTTGTAAGGTTCAGAAGGCTTAGAAAGCTTAAAATGAATAGAATGGCTTGGGGGACCCGAAACATTTGGATCGCAGGAAAATACAGAAAATCGCAGCAAAGGATATGCGGCGAATAAACCGCCCGGAGCGGGAAAAGGAGGGAAGAGGGTGGAGCAAAAGGGCTGGGAAACCGGCGGAAGCAGCAGCTTTCAGGAGGGCTCTGAGGCGGGAAAGACCGCCTCGGGAGTCCTTGGGGCTTTTGAGACATTCTCTGCGCCGTCCCTTGAAAACACGGAGAGGGAAGAGGAAAACAGAAGGTCTTCCGGGGAGCTCGTCTCTGCCGGGGAGGCCGCCGCTTGCCTTCTTTCTCTGGAGGACGTGGCCATCCTCTGCCATAAATATCCGGACGGCGACACCCTTGGGAGCGGCTATGCCCTCTGCCGGGCCCTTCAAATGCTGGGCAAGCGGGCACGGGTCTTCTGTTCCGACATGCCGGGAGAGCGCTACGCTTTCCTGTGGGAAGGGCTGGAGGCGGCGCAGGCATGCGAAGACGGACGCCGGGAGGCCAGGGGCTTCCGGAAGAAAGGGGAGCTCTCTCTTGCCTCCGCCCGTTCGGCGGTGGCGGTGGATGTGGCGGACGAATCCCTTTTGGGGGAGCCTCTTCTCAGCCGCTTTCGGGGGAAGATCGACCTCTGTATCGATCATCATAGCTCCAACAGGCTGTATGCGGCAAAAAACTGGGTGGATGACGGGGCGGCCGCCACAACGGAGATGATCTGTGCGCTGTTCCAGTTCCTGGGGCTGCCTGTGGGCCCCTCCGTGGCAGACTGCATCTTTACCGGTATTTCCACGGACACGGGATGTTTCCGCTACAGCAACGTGACGGCTCACACCTTCCGGGTGGCGGCGGACATGCTGGAAAAAGGCGCCAGGGGCGCGGAGATCAACCGGCGGATGTTCGAGACCAAAAGCCGCAGCCTGATGGATCTGGAACGTCTGGCTGTGGGAGGGGTGCAGTATTTTTACAGAGGGCGCTGCGCCCTTTTGACGGTCACCCGGGAAATGATCCGGGAAACGGGAGCCAACGAGGACGATCTGGAGGGGCTTCCCGCCATCCCCCGGCAGATCGAAGGGGTCCTTGTGGGGCTGACCCTGCGGGAAAAAGAAGCGGGCGGCTGGAAGGTCTCTGTGCGGACGGAAGCGCCCTTCAATGCGGCGGATATCTGCCGTCTGATGGACGGAGGCGGACATGCGGCTGCAGGAGGCTGCACTCTCTCGGGAACCCTTCGGGAGGCGAAGTCCCGCCTTATAGCGGAGGTAGGCCGGTATTTTCTTTCCATGGGCCTTCTGTAGCCCCGCGGCTGTATAAACTATGGTTCTATATAGTTCGGTAGTTCTATAGCTTTACTTTATATCTATGACGCCATGCGGCCATATGGGCCATAGGCGATGTGCGCATGCGTGTATGAGCGCGTGCTGCATATTGCATATAGGGCGCTTGATGCATCGGCGGGCCTGGTATGGCCGGCACAGGAGGCCGTTGTAATAAGTAAGGGACTATACGGCTTCTGCGGCGTGTGCGGTTGCGGCTGTACGCTCTGCAAGGCTTACACACATGGCGTGTAACGTGTGACGTGCGGCGTACGGCGCGGTTTGCGCAGTGCACGGGAGACCGGGCGGGAGCCTCCGGCTCTCGGGAAAGTCCGGGAGAACGCTTGGGAGAAGGCCCGGAAGAACGCGGACTGAGAACCGGAAAGTAAAGCGATGAAAGCGGTGCGAAAAATACGGCGGGCGCGTATACCGTGTGACTGTATGGATGTATGGATGTATGGATGCACCTGTGCGGGATGGGGAAAGATAGGTCGCAGAGCCGCAGCCGCAAGCCGCATGGCCGCGGAGAAAGCGGAGGAAACAGAGAAAATAGAAGAAACAGAGGAAATAGAAGAAATAGAAGGCCTGCGGCTTGCCGGCCGGATGGAAAGCGGGGGACGTATGGAGGGACAAAACGGTGCGGGAACGCATGGTAGGGAAGCGGAGGAAACCCGCCTTTCCGCGGGAAGAGGAACAGCGGAAAACGGCGTTCTCATCATAGATAAACCGGAGGGGATCACCTCCTTCGACGTGGTGTATAGGCTGCGCAGGCTCACGGGCCAGCGGAAAATAGGCCACACGGGGACGCTGGATCCCATGGCCACAGGGGTCCTTCCCCTGCTTCTGGGGAAGGCGGCCCGGGCGGAATCCCTTCTGCCGGAGACGTGGAAGGAATACGAGGCCGGCTTCCGGCTGGGAGAAGAGACGGACACGGAGGATTCCACGGGGAAGGCGCTTTCCCGCTGTGAGCGTCCCGTATCCCGGGAAGAACTGGAGGAGGCCCTTTCCGGCTTCCGGGGGGACATCCTGCAGGTGCCTCCCATGTATTCCGCTTTGAAACGGGAGGGGAAAAAGCTCTATGAGCTGGCCCGGCAGGGCATCGTGGTGGAGCGGGAGCCCCGCCCCGTGACCATTTATGCGCTGGAGCTCCTGGAATACAGGGAACCCGCCCGGGAGGGCAGGCTGCGCGTGCGATGTTCGGGGGGCACCTATGTGCGGACGCTCTGCGCCGGTATAGGAAAAACGCTGGGAGCCGGAGGGATCATGACCTCTTTGCGGCGGACGGCTGCCTGCGGGTTTTCCGAAAAGGAGGCCGTCACTCTGGAAGAAGCTTCCGCTCTGCAGGAGAAGGGACTTCTGGACGGGCGGATCCTGCCCGTGGAGTATCTTTTCCGGGAGCTGCCCGCCCTGCGGGTCACGGAGCCCCAGGCAAGACGGTTCCGAAACGGGGGAGAATTGGATATCCGCCGCACGGCCCTTTCGGGCAGGAGGCTTTCGGAAGGGGAGCGTTTCCGCGTCCTGGGGCCGGAGGGGTTCCTAGGCCTGGGAAGGGCGGAACCCGAAACGGGAAGCCTGCGGGTGCTGAAGCTCTTCTGAGGCTTTTTGGAGCTTTTCCGGAGCGTCTCCGGAGGTTCCCAGCCCTGACAGATTTTGGGAGTGCAGGACTTCCAAGTGCTGAGAACTCCAGGACCCCGTCAATCATGCTGCCATGCTGCTGTGCTGTCATACAGCAAGGGCGGCAAAGACGGGGATTTCCGGCGGATGGCTTGACGCTTGGGATCCGGGGGCCTGACGGCATGCCGTACAGCGCGGGCGCTTGGGGGAAGGTTAGAAAGCTGGGAAACTGAGAAACGGAAAATGGGAAGAAAGAAGCAGCACGCAGCAGGCAGAAAACGGGCTGCAGAGAATCGAAATACGGTTGGATGGTGAAGCATAGGGATGAAAATGAAGCTATATCACGATATGAGCCCTTCAAAACGGCCTTCAGCCGTAGCCCTGGGGGCCTTCGACGGCCTGCACACCGGCCACAGCCGGGTGATCGCCTCCGCCAGGGGAGAAGGCTTTATTTCCTCTGTGTTTACGTTCCAGGTGGACCTTCTCCGGGAGGGGAAGAGGTCGCCCCGGGTTTTGAGCCAGCGGCGTAAAATGCAGCTTTTGGAAAAGATGGGCGTAGAGCAGTGCTGGGTGGCGTCCTTTTCCGAGATTCGGGATATGGCCGCCGAAGAATTCATGGAAAAGATCCTCAAGGGGGTCTGCCGGGCGAAGGTGGTCTGCTGCGGAAGGGATTTCCATTTTGGGAAGGGCGGCAGAGGCACCAGCGCCCTTTTGGAATCGTTCTGCAGGGAAAACGGTATGGAGGCCCGCGTGGCGGAACCTGTGCTGATGGGAGGCAGCCCGGTGAGTTCCACCCGCATCCGGGAGGCCGCCGCCGGGGGCCGCATGGAAGAGGCCGCGGCCCTGCTGGGCAGGCCCTTCTGCTTCGATGCGCCGGTGGTCCACGGCAGACAGCTGGGCCGCACCCTGGGGGTGCCCACCGTCAATCAGCCTATCCCGGAGGACTTCGTACTGCCCCGGTTTGGGGTATACGCCAGCGTGGTGCAGGCGGGGGGAAAGTCCTATTACGGAGTGACGAACGTGGGGGTAAAGCCCACCGTAGGGGCCGACGCTCCCCTTGCGGAGACCTGGATGCCCGATTACAGGGGCCCGGAGCTTTACGGGGAAACGGTGGTCACGGAGCTGATCAGTTTCGTGCGGCCGGAACGGAAATTCGGGAGTATCCGGGAGCTGCAGGAAAATATTTTCAAAGACCGGATTTCGGCCAAGAAAATCATTTACAAGCTTTAAGATTTGTGATATAGTGTAAAGGCTAAGTATGCGCTTTCTGTCAAAAAGGAAGTGGCGCGTACGGCTTCTACCCGAACCGCGGATCTGCGGGGTAAGCCCTTATGGGGATTTCCGCCTCCCTTTTCTGCGCCCGGGCAAATTTTATGAAAAGGTGGAATTATCATGCTTCTGAAAGAAGAAAAAACCGCGATTATTAAGGAATATGCTATCCATGAAGGGGATACGGGTTCTCCGGAGGTGCAGGTTGCCGTTCTCACCCGCCGCATCAACGACCTGACCGAGCATCTGAAGACCCACAAAAAGGATCATCACAGCCGCCGCGGCCTGCTGAAAATGGTCGGCCAGAGACGGAACATGCTCAACTATCTCATGCGTGTGGATATTGAGCGCTATCGTTCCATCATCGCGAAGCTGAACATCCGCAAGTAATCCTGACATGTAAGGCAGGCAGCGCCGCTGCCTGCCTTTGTGGCATATGAAGGTTTCCGGAAGGGATTCCTTCCGGAGCCGTGTTTTCTGGTTCTTTCCGGCCCTTTGGCCGGCCTGCAGAAAGGCTTGAGCCGCTGAGCCGGTTCCAGCTTTAGCAGTGAAATGTGCGCCTTTGAAAGGGCATGGGGAAAGGCGCAGATTTTATTGCTAAACCGGAGCCTCGCTTATCTGTCGGCATAGTATGCAGGGGAGAAGGAAAACAGAGAAGAAAGAACAGTAAGGAGGAAACAGAATGTTTGAAAATTTCCGGGTATTTGAAACCGAATTTGCGGGCCGCCCTCTGCGGGTGGAAACCGGCAAGATGGCCGGGCTGGCCAACGGCGCCTGCCTGGTGCGCTATGGCGACACGGTGGTGCACGTGGCGGTGACCGCTTCCAGCAAGCCCAGAGAGGGCGTGGATTTCTTCCCTCTCTCGGTGGATTTTGAGGAAAAGCTCTATTCCGTGGGTAAAATCCCCGGTTCCTTTTTGAAGAGGGAGGGCCGTCCCAGCGATAAGGCCATCCTCACCAGCCGCGTGATCGACAGGCCCATCCGGCCCCTGTTCCCCAAGGATATGCGCAACGATGTTTCCGTTGTGGCTACCGTTATGAGCGTGGATTATGACTGCTCCCCTGAGATCACGGCCATGGTGGGCGTTTCCATCGCCCTTTCCATCTCCGATATCCCCTGGAACGGACCCATATCCGGCGTTTCCGTGGGCCTCGTGGATGGGGAATACGTCATCAACCCCACCGCGGAACAGCGCAAGGTGAGCCGCATGGCCGTCACCGTGGCCTCCACCGACGAGCGCATTGCCATGATCGAGGCCGGTGCCAACGAGGTGTCCGACGAGGATATGTACAACGGCATCATGGCCGGCCACGAAGCCAACCAGAAGGTCATTGAGTTTATCAAGGGCATCCAGAAGGAGATCGGCAAGGAGAAGTTCTCCTACCCC
>URRG01000139.1 GCA_900550095.1 uncultured Oscillospiraceae bacterium | reverse complement strand
CTTCCCTGCCGGAGAACGCCGCGGAAAGACTGAAGGCCCTGCGGCCGGAGGAAGCGGTCCCGGCCTGGGCGTTCCGGTTTTTGCAGTCCCTTCCTCAGGTGAAGGTGGTGCTTTCCGGCATGTCGGATATGGAGCAGCTGGCGGAAAATATCCGCACCTTTGAGGAGGAAAAGCCTCTTCGTGAGCAGGAGATGGAAACGCTTCTGGAAATCGCCTCTGAGATGGTGAAGAAGATCGCCCTTCCCTGCACCGCCTGCCGGTACTGCGTCAGCCATTGCCCTCAAGGGCTGGATATTCCCTCCCTGCTGGCTCTTTATAATGAGCATTGTTTTACCGGCGGCGGCTTTATAGCTCCGATGGCCCTTTCCGCTGTTCCGGAAGAAAAGCGGCCCACTGCCTGCATTGGGTGCAGAAGCTGTGAGGCGGTATGTCCCCAGCAGATCCGGATCTCAGAAGCCATGGCGGATTTCGCCCAAAGACTGGGGGCTTAAGGAGCCTTCAGGGAATGTGGGCAAGCGCGAAAAGAATGCGCGGAAGATTTCATGTATGAATAGGAGAGACATATGGAATACAGGAAGCTTCCCCACGGAGGGGAAAAGATCAGTATTCTGGGGCTGGGAAACAGCTCTATGGGAGCGGCGGGGGAAAAAGAGATAGAAGCCACCGTGGCACTGGCTGTGGAAAACGGCGTCAACTATTTCGATATGGCCGCCGGGGACGCGGTTCCCTTCCCTGCATATGGGCGGGCGCTTTCCGGCTGCCGGGAAAAGGTATATTTTCAGCTCCACTTCGGTGCGGATTACCGCTCCGGAAAATATGGATGGACGCTGGACCTGGAGGAGATCAAGCGGTCTGTAGACTGGCAGCTGAAGGCCCTCCGGACGGATTACATAGATTTTGGGTTTATTCACTGCATCGATGAGGAAGCCGATCTGGAAAAGGCCCTTTCCAGCGGAGCGATTCCTTATCTGCAGCAGCTGAAAAAGGAAGGCGTTGTGCGCCATATAGGGCTTTCCTCCCATACGCCGCCGGTGGTGGTGAAAATGCTGGATACAGGCCTTTTGGATATGCTTATGTTCAGCATCAACCCAGCGTATGATTACCGCCGGGGGGAGTATGCCGTCGGCAGTGTGGATGAGCGCGCGGCCCTTTACCGCCGTTGCCAGGCGGAGGGAGTGGGCATCTCCGTGATGAAGGCCTTCAGCGGCGGCCAGCTCCTTCGGGCGGAGACTTCCCCTTTTGGGCAGGCTCTGACGGAATATCAATGTATCCAGTACGCCTTGGATAAACCGGGAGTTTTGACGGTTCTCCCAGGCGTGCGGAACAGGGAGGACCTGCGCCGTATTTTAGGGTTTCTTGAGGCTTCCCCCGAGGAAAAGGACTATTCTGTTCTGGGCTCCTTCACGCCTCAGGATGCCAGGGGGATCTGCGTATACTGCAACCATTGCCAGCCCTGCCCCGCCGGGCTGGATGTGGGGCTCATCAATAAATATTATGATCTTGCCCTTTCCGGGGATGAATTGGCTAAGGACCATTACATGAATCTGGCGAAAAAGGCGGGGGATTGCATCTCCTGCGGCCATTGCGACGCCAGGTGCCCTTTTCATGTGGCCCAGTCCCGGCGGATGAAGGAAATATCCGCTTATTTCGGCGGACAGTGAAGGCGGCGGGGCGATATTCGGCCTCCAATGCCTTCACGGCCTGCGGGCCGGGATGCAAAAGGCATAAAAAGGGAGGAAACGCGCATATGCGTGTCTCCTCCCTTTTGCATACGGGGATTTTTGGCAGTATGGTAGTATGAGCCGCGCCGGCGGGCGGCGGAGAAAGTGCTTCTCCCCTTTTTCAGAGAGCTTTCTGTGCGTTTCGGCGCCGCTGCGGTTGCTCGGTCCGCAGTAACGGCAGGACCCGCATTTCGGGAGATGCGCCGCCGCTATTTTTTGCCGTCGGGAGCCCGCAGGATCCGAACCTCATACTGGGAGAGCGCGTCCCCCTTAAAGGCCGCCCGGCCGGAAAGCACATCCTCCATGCCCCAGAAGTATTCCGGAACGGGCTGGGGCTCCGGCTGGAAATTGATGAGGAAGTAGAACTTCTCCGTTTCCGAGCTGCGGCAGGTGATCTCCAGAAGGGAATCCCGGAAGGGGGCTTCCACGCCCGCTTCGGAGACGGCCTCGTCCAGAAGCCGGAAAAGGCCCGGCTGGTCCGGTACGGTCCCGATGTAATATACATGGCCCTTCCCAAAGGAATTCTTGGCTGCGGCAGGAGTGCCTTTATAGAAATCGTCCCCATATTTCGCCAGGCACCGGGCGCCCTCCAGATGCATCAGGTCGCAGAGCATACGGCAGGGAGCTTCCGAACCGTCTTCAAATACGATGCGGTTGGATTGCTCCGGCGCCAAAGCGTCGATCTCCTCCACCCAGACGCCCGCCATCTTCCGTAGAGGGCCGGGGTAACCGCCCAGATGTACGTTGTCCGATTGGTCCGCAATGCCGCTCATAAAGCCTGTGACAAGTGTGCCGCCCTGTTCCACAAACGCTTCCAGAGCCGGGGCCATCCCATCCCGGACCATATACAAAAGAGGCGCGGCTATGAGAGAATACCGGCTGAAATCTCCGTCGGCGGGGATCATGTCCACAGGGATGTTCCTCTGATAGAAATAGTCGTAATAGGCGTGGATTTGATCCACATATTTCAGATCTTTATGAGGCCCGCTGGTGTATTCCACAGCCCAGTAGTTTTCCCAATCGAATAGGATTCCCACCTTAGCCTCGTTCATAGTTGGGAGAATGCAGGAAAGGCGCTGGAGCTCTTCCCCAAGCCGGGCGGTCTCCCGGAAGACGCGGGTATTTTCCGTTCCCGCGTGGGCGATGACCGCGCCATGGAACTTCTCACAGCCCCCCACAGACCGCCTGAGCTGGAAAAACTGGATGGTATTGGAGCCATGGGCGATGGTCTGGTAGCTCTGCGCCCGCATCTGCCCGGGCCGTTTCAGGCTGTTGTAGGGCGCCCAGTTCTGCTGGCTGGGCGTCTGCTCCATGAGCATAAAGGGTTTTCCCTTGAGGCCGCGCATGAGGTCGTTGCGCATGGCGGTATGGCTCCAGGGCGTGTTATAGGCGGGGTAGCTGTCCCAGGAGACGATGTCCATTTCCTTGGCCCATTTGAAATAGTCCAGCTGCTTATAGGTTCCCATCAGGTTGGTGGTAATGGGCGTCTCGCTGTCGTATTTGCGGATAGCGTCCCGCTCTGCCTTGAAGTTTTCCAGGATGCTGTCTGAATTGAAGCGGCAGTAATCGATGGAAAGCCCGGCGAAGGCGGTCTTGTCCTCTCCGATGCCGTCGCCGAGAGAATTAGGGGCGACGATCTCATCCCAGTCGTAAATAGTGTGCCCCCAGAACTCTGTGTTCCACGCTTTATTGAGGGCTTCCAGCGTGCCGTATTTTTTTCTGAGCCATACCCGGAAGGCTTTTTCACAGTTTTCGCAGTAGCAGATGCCGCCGTACTCGTTGTTTACATGCCAGCAGGCGATATGGCTGTTGTTTCCATATCGCTGAGCCAGTTTTTCCGCCAGAGCTTTGGAGTATCTCTGGTATACGGGGCTGTTGGGGCAGGCGTTGTGGCGCTGCCCGAATTTATGCCGCATGCCGTGATAATCCGTTCGGGAGACCTCCGGATATCGCTTGACCATCCAGGCGGGCAGCGCCGCGGTGGAGGTAGCCAGCACGATCTCGCAGTTTTCCCGGCTGAGCATGTCGATGATATCGTCCAGCTCGGAAAAATCGTAGATTTCCTCCGAGGGCTGCAGCTTGGCCCAGGAAAACACGTTGACGGTGGCGCTGTTGATGCCGGCTTTTTTGAAGAGCCGCATATCCTCTTCCCAGATGTCCCGGGGCCATTGATTGGGGTTATAATCCCCGCCGTACAGGATCCGCTCCCATTTTTTCAATGAAATCTCCTCCTTTTTTACAGAAAGTATAGTGCGTGCAGAGAGGAAAGTGTATACTGAGAAGAGCCAAAAAATATGCTGTTTCGAAACAGGTGATGACATGCCCATCTATTTTGCCTCTTATCCCGGCAGGCTGCCCTTTTTTCTGGAGAGCGTGGGCAACCGCTGGGATCAGGAAAAGGTTTGGAGGCCCAGAGGCTATCCCTCGTATCATTGGCTGCAGACGGAGGAGGGGTGCGGGACGATTTCTGTGAACGGAGAGCAGATTTCCCTTCCCAGGGGAAAGGGGATTTTCATAAGCCCCTTTGTGCCGCATTCCTATTCCAGGACGGCAAACGAATGGAAGACCTCCTTCGCTACCTTTTCCGGCATGCTGGAGGCGGATATCGGCAGAATCGCGGGAGGCGGCTCCGTGATCTGCGTGGAACCGGAGGCCGGGGCTTTCTATCAAAGCTGGGTGGACGCCATGGCGGCGCTGTATGCGGAAGGGAACCCGGAGCCCATGGAGGTTTCCGTCCAATGCTACGCCTTCTTTCTGCGCCTTTCCCAGCACAGGGAGGGCTTGCAGCCCTGCGATCAGGCTGTGTATTCCCAATATGTAGCGCCGGTTATACGAGAAATAGAAACAGGCTACGGCGGCAGGCTCACGGTGGAGGAGCTTGCAGGCGCCGTATATGTGACGCCTCAGTATCTCTCCCGGCTGTTCCGGCGCTTTTTCGGATGCTCCGTTTATGCGTACCTTACAAATTTTCGGGTCGGAAAGGCGAAGGAGCTCCTGATCGGCAGCCCCCGTCTCGCGGTGCAGCATGTGGCAGCCCGAGTAGGATATAACGATGTGAGCCGTTTTATCGCTGTTTTCAAACGTCTCACGGGATATACGCCCTTGGAATTCCGGAAGACGTACCGCTGAAGGGAAAGAGGAAGCGCAGACTCGGACCCGGTCTTTACAGAAAAACCAGCGAAGACCCGGGAGCTTTCGCTCCAGGTCTCCGCTGGTTTTTATACTTTCAGCCGGTTTCTTTTATGGTTTTCCGCTTTCAGTTTACAGGGAACGCGCGGCCTTCAGGGTCTCGATCAAAGATACCAGATACAGCCGGATTTCAGGAACAGAGGGCTTCTCCGCCCGCCGGAAGGCCTCGATCTTTGCGGTGGGCGGGTAGGCCATGGGAACCAGCTCGTTGGCTTCCAGAAGGTTTGCGATATACTCCGCCGCTTCCAGCAGTTCCCGGGCGTCTCCGCGGCGGAAAAGCGCGTCTTCCGCCCGGGCGATGGCTTTATCCGCATGTTTTTCCGAATTCACCTGGGGGAGGATGATGCCCTCTCCTCTGTTGCGGTAGAAGCCCAAAAGCGCCGCCACGATAGAGGGATCCCGAATAGTGCCGTCTGCATAGCAGATTCCATGGGCCGTTCCCCATTCGCCCTCTTCGATCATCAGCTTGAAGATATAAATGCCTATTTTGTTCCGCTCGTGGACCTCCAAAACCGCATCGTAGGGATTGGCGCGGCACAGGCAGCCGGTTTCGTTGTTGATGACGGGCTTGTTATATTTTTGGGACATTTCCAGCGCCTTGCGGCAGGTATTTTCGATTTCGCTGCGGGTCTCCAGGTAGTCGTGATACATGATCACATCTACCAGCTCCGCCGTCTGGCCCAGTTCGTTGTCTTCCAGAAGGGTGTGGCCCACGCCCAGGGCGTTTACAGGATCCAGCTTCCGGACAAGGCCGATGAAATGCTTCAGGTAGTCGGTTGTAAGCTGCAGCTTTTCCTCTGTCAAGGCGTCGTTTCGGTAGATGGGTTCGTTGACCACATCCCACAGAAGGAGGCCGGGTTCGTCTTTCAAAAGGTTCACTACATCGGTGACAAATTCCTCTGAGATATGGTAGTTTTCCTTTAAGAAGCAGCTGGGGATTCCCGGGTTGGAGGATTCCACATCCCAGGAAGGAAGCCTGTCTTTAAAACACAGCGGCATCAGCAGGATGGGCATGGTGGAAATTCCCATGCTCCAAGCTGTGCGCACAAAATCCTGCAGCTTGTGGAGAAATACCTTTTTGTCCCTCTGCCAGAAGCCCAGGGACATGAACAGGCGGCAGCTGTTCAGGCCCAGCCGTTTGGCATAGCCGAGTTCCTTTTCAGCTTCCTCATGGGTATAGGTGAAAAAATTAGGCTCATGGTTGAAGCCCCGGATAAAGCTGTAGCTTTCCAATGTTTTCATGGTTGTTTCCTCCCGTTTTTACATGGTGCCGGTATGCTGGTATACAAGTATGCTGTATGCATGTATGCCGCCGGTTTTTTCCGGCGTCAGGCGTTTGCGGGTTCCCGTATACGGATCCCCGTCCGCCGGCCCGGCTGCTATTGTGATTATACCGGACATAGAAGCAGAAAAGATAGAAGAGAAAGGATAGAAGTTGTTAAAAAAGGATACTAAATGTATTCTGATCAAGAAAAGCAGTGCGGTTTGCCGGAAGCTGCTCTGTCAGCGTTCTGAAAACGTGGATGGTATCTTCTGCAAAACCGGAAGACTGCCGCGCACACGGGAAGGCGGTGAGGAATATGCTGGTATACAAGTATGCTGTATGCATGTATGCCGCCGGTTTTTTCCGGCGT
>URRG01000138.1 GCA_900550095.1 uncultured Oscillospiraceae bacterium | reverse complement strand
GCCTTTTTACTTTCTGCATATAGTATAGGCCCCCGTCGATGCGTTATGCTTCTTCCTGCAATAAAAAACATAAGTGAAATGATGAGGGCGGCACGTATTGTTGCCTTTCAGGATTTGATTTTTTCACGGTTTTGCCGGTAGAAAAACAAAGGGCTGCTTTTTACTGCTTTTATCATAAAAAGCGCAAATAGTATAAGCTATAGAAAACAAGAGACGGGAACATACCGTCTCTTGTTTTATCGGCCTGCGATGCCTTTGCAGACGCCAGGCGCCGCCGCTTTCTGCGGGCTTCGCAGCAATTTCCGGATGATTTACTTTTTTCCCCGCTCCAGAGTGACGATAAAGCCGTCCACATTGTCTCCGGAAACCAGATAGGAATCGGCTTCCCCGATGGGGACCTCCAGCCCTTTCACGTAATAGATCTCATATTCCTTCCCATCATTTTCAAAAAAGAGGTGTTCTCCGTCCGCAGGGTAATCCCGAAGAAACTGTATATATTCCTCCAGGCAGAGATTTTTCTCCTTCATGATCAGGGAATGAGGGAGGCCCACATACCGAAAATGCCAGGGCTCATACTGTATGCCTGTGTATTCGGCTTTATCCGGCTCGTAGCGCACTACGAAACCGTATTCCGGCGCGTGCTCGTTCACCCATTCATAGATGCCCGTTCCCGTGTAGGAATCTGAGGTGCCGTCTTCGTGCAAAAGATTGAAATCCAGGGCGTAGCCGGTGTGGTGTTCGCTGTAGCCGGGAGTGGCCACCCAGGTGTTGGCTTCTTCCGCTCCCTTTTCCTTTTCCTCCTGGCTCAGAAGCGTCTCCTGGTAGTCAAAGGTCCGGTAGCCGCTGCACACGAGGATATCGTTTTCACCTGCAACCGCCTGAAAATCCTCCAGCATGTCGTTCAGGGCGGTGATGGTGGGCTTGCGCAGGGAAAGGTTTTTATCGGAGACCATATAGGAGGAATTTTTATAGGTGTAGACGGAGAGCATCTCGAGCTCCGAGTATTCCTGGCAGGGATATTTCTGGTTCACAAGGATCAGGGAACCCTCGTGGATCTCCTTTTCCGTATACGTTTTTGTTTCCGCCCAGTTTTGTACGCCCCCCTGGGCGGAAACGGCCGTTCCGTTCCCCCCTGCCTGGGAGGCTGAAGAAGAGGAGAACGGTGAAGCAGTCTCCGGGGTGATGGAACGGAAAGCGAAGTAGGAAGCTCCCAGGATCAGGAGCATGGAAAGGAGCCCCGCAAAGGTGCGGAGGATCCCTTTTCTGTTTCTGCGTCTCTTTTTTTGCTGCAAGCGATTCCCTCCTAAGGCGGAAGACCCCGGAGGGATCTTCCATCAGGTCAATTTTTCGTAATGCGCTCGGTGAAGAAGCGTATCCATCACGCGCTTATAGCCGGGGGAGAAAACGATGCTGAATTCCCCGGCATACACCGCTACACGGCCGTTGAAGCCCTGTTTAAAGCGGTAAACGCCGTAATTGGGGTGCGTTTCGTCATACCAGTGGGGGATCCCCATGAAGTCGTAGGTATGACAGCCGGCTTCCACCGCCCACTGGATCATTTCCCACTGCATCAGGTAATTGGGCATGACTTCCCGGTGCAGGGCCGTGGAGGCCCCGTAGACATAGCACGTGCGCCCGCCGTATTGGACGGTAACGGCGCCAGAAAGAGCCTGTCCGTTATAATAGCAGAGATATAAACGGCAGTGTTCTCCTAGCTTTTCCATCATATTTGCAAAATATTCCCTGGAACGGATGGTGAATCCGTCCCGCAGGCTTGTCTCCTGCAAAAGGCGGTAGAAATCCTCCAGATGGTCGGCGCCGTAGACTCCGCAGACCACTCCTTTCTTTTTTGCGAGGCGGATATTATACCTCCATTTGCTTTTGAAGGAGGCGAAGAGGTCCTCGGCGCTTTTTCCCCCGATGGGAAGGATATAGTTGTTGCGGCACTGGATGATTTTGGTATCCGGCAGGCAGGGCGTGTGCGAGAGCCCCGCCCGCTTCAGGGTTTCGATGGTCTCCCCGTCGTCCTCTTCTACAAGGGGACAGGCTTTGAAAAGCCACGCGGGGTATTTTTTTGCAAGCTTCCATACGCCCGAAAGGAGATCCCGAAGAACCGCTTCGTCCTTTAGATCGCACACGGGCCCCCAGGGTGCGTACAGAAAGGATTTTAAGGGGAAAGGAAATTTCTTTATCAATACTAGCACGGTCCCCGCAAGGGTTCCGTCGAAATTTCGGGAAAGGATGGCTTCGCACCGCCAGCCGTAGCTGCGTTTCACACGGCTCCACTCTATAGACTGCATAAAGTTCCCCAGCGTACTGGCCTCCATAAAAGCCTCGTATTCCGCCACGGCTTTGGGATCGCTGAAATTGAGAAATTCCATATTGGGATAAGCCTCCGTTGTTTTCTATTTGGGCCTGCAGAACTTCCGGATGAAAAATTTTTTCGATTCCAATAGTTCAAAGGTTCCCAGTAAACAGTAAACAATACAGGCAGGCAGGAAGTCTCCTTAAAAATGCAAAAGAATTGCAAAAACTGAAAGAGGCTTGCGTCCGGATTGACAAGGTCCCGCAGAACAGGTAGTATTACAATTATCGGCAGCAATACTGAAAGGAGAAAAGCATCTGTGGAAAAGAAAAGCTTGCTGGAATGCATAGCGCCCTGCGCGCTCCTTTGCTATTCCTGTCCTTCCTATGGGAAAGGGCCTGCTTCGGAGTCCGCCAGAAAGCTGTGCCGCTACTGGCAGGGATATGATGTGTTCAGAGCCATGTATCTTCCGGAAAGCGAACGTGAAGCCTGGTATAAGGAATTCGGGACCTTTATGGGGACCCTGGCGTATCTGGGGAGCGCGTCATGCCCGGGCTGCCGGAACAACCCGCCTTCTGAAAAAGACGGATGGGGCTGTGTGGACGGGTGCGTCATACCGGCCTGCGCAAAGGAGCACGGTGTGGATTTCTGCGCTGATTGCGGGGAATTTCCCTGCAAAAAGGCAGAGGAATTTTTTATTTCCACAAACCACGGCTGTACGGGGGACGAGTGGAAAAAGAGGACCCTGCGGATGCGCGAGATAGGTGCGGAGGCGTATTTTGAGGAAAGCCGGGAGGCTTCCCATTACATCGGTCTGCAAAGGAAACCGAATTGACGAAACGCGCATGGAGACCATAACGGTAAGCAGGAAGGCCGGAACCGCTTTTTATTCCGCAGTTCCGGCCTTTTCAGCGCTTTTATGGGGGATTTGATTTTTACCTTTCAGGAGGTGACGGGCCTTCGGCGTTTTCGCTTCCGGAAAGGCAGCCCGGCATACAGCGGGATGCGCGGCGGTAGCTTTTGCTTTTATCTCCTGCATTTTACGCTTCAGAGGAAAACCCGGTGAAAACCTTTTCTGCGGGGTCGTAAAACAGGATGAGGGAACGGGGAGTGTAACCGGGCTCCATGTAGAATTCAGGAGAGCTGAAGACCACCAGGATTTGATCCTGATAAGCCAATACATCCTTCTTGGAAAATACCATAAGAGAAAGATTGTAGGTGTTCAGGCGAAGGGTATTCTGCAGGCCCAGACGGGCGAGAGGGTTATCCGGGGCTGTTTTGAAAAAATAATCCAGCCAGAAGGCTTCATCCCCATAGCCGTAAGGCTCCAGAGCTTCATCCTCTGAAATACCCAATTCTTCCCCAAAGGACTGGATTTCATTGAAGTAGGAATTGACGTCTGAGGCGGCCTTCTGCAGTTTTTCTGAGGAAAAGCGCCCGGAGTCTTCCGATTCGGAGGTCTTCCGGCAGGTAAAATAAAGAAGCGTGTCATATCCCGCTATCGCGGCTTTCACATAATACTCCTCCCCGGCGGCTGTGATTTTTGTTTCCGGCAGATAGTAATAATGCACGCCTTCTATTATCTGTACCCGGAGGCTCGCGGACAAAACGCTTTCCAGCGCTTCTGTCAGGCCGGAGTCTTTCTCCATTTCAACGCTGCCGCTGCCGTCCACATAGTACAGGTAGGTGTAGGCGGTTTCTACCAGAACAGAAAGCGGATACGTGAAATCCTGTTCCCCTTCATATACTCCGCTTGAAGCCAAAAAGCTGGTATAATTCTGGCTTTTTTGTGGATCGTACTGATCCCAGGGGGAAAAGGTGATGGTTTCTTCGCTGTCGATCAGCAGAAGAGGATTTTCCCCCTGGCTTCTTTCCGCTTCCACAACGGTACCCTTATACGAAGGAATTGCGGACCGCAGGGCGTAGCCGCCGCAAATCCCCCCGATGAGGATCAGGGCCGCCAGCAGCAGGGGAAGTACACGCTTAATGAATCTCACCGGTGTCGTCGCCTCCTTCCGGCAGCAGTGCGGTCACAACGGTCCCTTTTCCGGGAGCGCTGCGGATAGATAGGCTCCCTCCGTGGCAGCGGGCGATCTCCAGGCAGAGGGAAAGTCCCAGCCCTGCGCCTCCGGCTTTTCGGGAGCGGGATTTATCTACCATATAGAAGGGCTCCGTCACCTTCTGTATATCTTCTTCGGCCATGCCGATGCCCTCATCTTCTACAGAAAAAGCGATCATGCCGTCCCTATGCTTTTCGCAGTGCAGATAGATTTCCTCCCCGGGGGAGGAAGCCTTTACCGCGTTGTCGATCAGATTGTAAAGAAGGGATTTTAAAAGCTCTCTGTCGGCGCGGAGAGAAAGTTCCCCCGCGGCGTACCGGAGGCGGATACCGGCCTTCTCGAGGATCGGCAGGGAGGCCGTCCGTATCTCGTCGAAGAGCTCCGCCGGAATGATTTGCGTTTTTTCCAGGTGGGTGCTGCCCGCGGTGATCAATTCCATCAGCTTGCCGGAAAGACTTCTCAGACGCTTGGTCTCCTCCACGATCACCCCGGCGTATTCCCTGCGCTCCTCTTCCGTCACCAGTCGTTTTACACGCAGGATGTCCGCAAAGCCCAGAATAGAGGTGAGGGGAGTTTTCATCTCGTGGGCCAGGTTGTCGATGAAGCGCTTTCGCTCTTCTGCGGCGGCGCGCAGATGCTCCACATTTTCCTCAATAGAGGAAGCCATCCGGTTGATATTGCCGGATAATTCCCGTATTTCGGGGCTCCCCTTTGCCGGAAGGCGCATGGAATAATTTCCTCTTGCAATGGAACGCAAGGAAAAGTTCACCTTGTGCAGAGGTCTTAGCAGCCCCCAGGCCACAGCGAGAAGGACTATAGCTGCAATGCCTGCGAAGACGAAGCTCATTGTCTGGGCAAAGGAACTCTGTTCATCCAAAAGGCTATATACATCCGAAATATCCTTTGTGGTGAAAAGGTAGTAGGCCGTGTCCTCCAGCTCCAGGGGGGAACCCGCCACCACATACGTATGTCCGCCGTATTCCTGGATTTTCAGCAGGCATGCCTGCTGCCGGCGGACGGTTTCCCTGAAGCCGCCGTCCTCCACCGCCGGCCTGCAGTTTTCGGCTCTCAGCAGAACGTCCTCATCGGTGTAAACGGCGGTGCCGCCGCCTTCCGCCCGGGCTCCCACCTGCTCCCGAAGAAGCTCCTGCACCCGTTCCGTCCCCAGAACGATCTTTTCGCCCTTGAGCCTTTCGTAAACGATTTTGTTGGAGATAGCCGCCGAAAAATACTGGTGCTCCGTAGCGGCCTGGTTCCGTTCCCGCTCTACCATGCTGCGGTGGGTTTCAGAAAGGATGGCAAAGGCTGTGATGTCCACAGCGGCGATCACCAGCGCCAGCGTGCACAGGAATATTTTTTCCCACAGTTTCATTTATCTCCCGCTTTCCAGCCGGTATCCCAGCTTAGGAATGGTCACCAGGCGGTTCTGCAGGCCCATTTTCCGGCGAACCTGCTGCACATGGGTATCCACCGTCCGGCTTTCCCCCTGGAATTCATAGCCCCACACGCTGGAAAGGAGCCGTTCCCGGGTGAGGGCGATATCTACATTCTGCAGGAAGAGAACCAGTACGTCGAACTCCTTCGGCGTCAGGGAGACCGCCTCGCCGTTTTTCAGGGCCCGGTGCTTTTCCAGATCCACGGCGATCTCCTCATACTGCAGAAGGCTTCTTCCCTTGTGGCCCCTCCGCAGAACGACCTCTATCCGGGCCAGAAGCTCTACAGCCTCGAAGGGCTTTACGATGTAATCCTCCGCTCCCAGGCGCAGGCCCCGGACTTTGTCCGCCACATCCTGCTTGGCGGTGAGGAAAATCACCGGAATTTCCCTGTTTCGAACGGCTTCCAGAACCTGAAAGCCGTTCAGCCCCGGGAGCATGATGTCCAGCAGGATAAGGTCGAACCGGCCGGAGAGAATAGTTTCCACAGCTTCTCTGCCGTCCGGGCATACCTGGGATTCGTAGCCCACTATAGAAAGGGAGGCGGCGATCATTTTGGCTATGTTGCCGTCATCCTCCACAATTAAGATCCGCGTCATTGGCCTGTCCTTCCTTTCTTTATGCGCCCCGGATACGACAGGGGATGTACTTGTGTTTCCCTCTTTATGAGTATTGTATGTGCGGCGGGCAGGAAAGTCAAGAAAGCGGTTTCCGCCGGCCAGAGAAATTCCGGGTGCGCCGGCCATG
>URRG01000137.1 GCA_900550095.1 uncultured Oscillospiraceae bacterium | reverse complement strand
TCTATGTAGCGATACAACATCAGGGTTTGCAGGATATCGTCCCCCAAGGTAGTGATCACGGCCCGGATTTCCCGGCGGAGACGATGAAGGTTCCTGAGTTCCCGAGTGATCTCTTCGCCGATTTCGATATATTGCGCTACTTCGCCGGAATCGTCCTGTGCGCCGCTTTTTGCCTTAGGCATATCCGATAAGGTCTGCGTAGTTTTACAGGCTCTGGACAGCCACATAGCCCGCTCTGCGCGTAATTGTTCAATGCGTTTTCCCAGTTTCCTGTATCGGGATAGATACTCGATCTTTTTCTGATTTTCTGGTGTTGGCATGCGATACCTCCTTCATGCACCCGGGCAAATGGCAGACGCCGTTTATGTCCGTCCACTCGCAGCGCTTCTCCTTGCAGAATTCCCGGGCTTTGCCGTCGTGCTCCCATATCCAGCGGCCCGGTATGGCGGGCATTTGCTCTGCGTCCTCCAGCTTGGGCTCCTCCGCCCACTGGCGCAGCTCTTCCGGCGGTGTGGAGCCGAATGCGGCGCAGACGCGCCGGAAGGCTTTGGGAGTTATCCCGCCCGCGCCCCTGAGCCAATAGCTGACCTGTGTTTGGCTGCACCCGCACTTTTTCCCCAGCTTCCGCTGGGAAAGCCCGCTGCCCTGCAGCAGTCCCTGCACCCACTCTACAGCGGCCTGCATTTCCGGGGTCATGGTTCTTCCTCCTTACCTACCGCCGGGGCCCTCTTGATCTTGTCCATCCATCTTTCCCATTCCATATGTTCCGCGAGCTCGGAATCCGATCCTGTGGTGATCTCCGGCTCTGTTTCGCCCACGAGCAGGGCGGCGCGGCTTATAAGGTCGGAAGAGATATTCGGCGGGGTGGCTTCCAACAACGATACAACTATTTTATGATACTCTCTTGCCTCCCCGTCACGGATACTGCACATTCCACCCTGCGCCCACTTTCGGGCCAGGGTCAGTGCATGTTTTTTATTCATTCCTCGCGCTCCTTTCCCGGCGGTTCGGGGAGGGGCATCCAATAATCGGGTGTCTCATCCGCAATCCTATCCCAATAGTATTCCCAGCGCTCGACACGCCGGCCTCTAATCAACACCCTTTCATAGCTCATAGGTCTGCTTATGGGATCGCCATTATAGGCTGCGATTACCATAACTGAGCAGTAGTCGGTATTAGGCAGTTTCGGCAACCTTTCTTTCACACTTATCCACTCGTTCGGCGGGGTGAGGGTGGGCGCATATTCGATCCAGTCGATAATATCATCAAACACCGCCGCGCTATTGTCCTCATCCTCCATCAAAATATGGAGCCGATGGTTTTTCAGACTTTTGATCAAATCATCGCCGTCAATCATCCTTGCCATCTTTCAGCGCCTCCTCTTCCAGATATTTTTCCTGTACGCACACTCCCGGCACTTCAACGCCTTATCTCGCTCCACCATATCCCAGTGGTGCACGTCGGCTTTGTAAACCTCAAAATCCTGCTTGTTTCGCAAATACTCCATTGTGTCCTTTGCACAAGCAGAAATTTTTGACCAAATGACTTGAATATAGTACACGATCATGGTCACCACGAAAAATGCCCCGGCGATAATGACTACCAGTGATGCAAAGCCCATAACATACAAAATCAGCGTGTTCATTCCATCCCCTCCAGCATCTCTATCTCTTCCGCTCACTCTTCTTTGATGCGAACCGGCAGAACTATTTTAATGTCCTCCTTGTTGGTGCGGAGAAGGATTGGTTCTAAATTGCTACGGAACTCCAAAATAACGGGCTGTCTGAAACTCTCTCCGGCAGATACTTTTGCTGCCTGCAACGCCGCTAAGAGATAATTCCCATTGAAGCCAATCCGGTATTTGACTTCACTTGTTGGAATTACTTTTTTCCATTCAAATCCACTGTCCTGTGGCTGGGTGTATCCAAAAGAAAACCCACAGCACCGGATTACAGCTTCTTTCCCGTCCTCGGTCAGAGAGATGGTTGCATACTGTTTGTTCGGAAGTTTGGTATTGCTCTTGATGAACGCCACAAAGTCTTCGTCGCAATCGCTAATAACGGAATGTTCTACGGACATCCGGTATCCATCAACGGCCATTGCCACAACCTGATTGTCTGCCGCATGAAACTCCAGCTTTATGTATTGGTTGCAAGGGCGGTGGTCACTATTACTCACAAAAGACTTGGTGGCCGCGATCAGGCGGTTCAAGTCGTTAGTGTAAATCTTTGCCGACTTCATGTGTTTTCCTCCAATTTCTTCAATTCACTTTCGCTCAGAATCGGCGCGCGGGTGTTCTGAGTTGCCTCATAACAATCTTTCAGGTTTGCGTTCCTACGGCAGCAGGAACATTTCTGATGCCTGCCACGCCAACGGCATCCATTGCAGTACTCCGGGAAAAACAGCACCCCCGCGTCCGTCAGGCGCTTAGCCGCCGCTTTTGAGCCGAGCAGCGCTAATTTGATATCATCCATCGCATATACCTCCCCATTGTTCAGCCATTGCATTTGCCAACCCCGGAAAGGTCTTTGCCCTGTTTTTCTGCCGGTCTTTCCCGCCCTTCATGAACCACGTTCCGGCCTCGTGGCACCCACATTTCGGGTCTACAATGTTAGTTGATTTCAGGGGCGGCAATCCTTTCAGCCACAGGCGGGTTTTTTTCTGAACTGGGTGTCCAAACATCCACGGCTGCACTTCCTGACTGTACGGCGGCATTTCGTAAATTCTGCTGGACACTGGATTTTCCACGCAGACGCGCGGGCAGTCAGCATTCAGAAATTTTAGGAAAAACTCCTTTGCTTCCAAGCCCTTCTGGTAGCGCTCCTGATTAAGAACTCCGCCCTTAAACAGGTGCTTCGCTCCAGCGTTGGACAGGTATGTACAGGGCGGAAACGCTAGGATCATGCCCCACCGCATTTTCAGCAGTTCCAGCGCGTCGCATTGTAAGTGCCATTCAGGATGCCCACCCGAGCACGGCTCTATGTCGCAGCTATAAGCCTCATGCCCAAGCGCACGGAACGCTTTGCAGACCTCTTGAGACTCTTCACACGCTACCAACACTCTCATGGCTTTTTCTCCCTCTCATGATCGCCCATCAGGGCAGCGCGGATATCATTGTTCATTTCGGTTCCTCCTTCCGGCCTCCGGCTCTCCATCCAAAATCATTCCGCTGCTGCAAAAGGGAGGACTGGAATAGTCTCCGCTCCGCCGCAGCCTGTTCCCTGGTGATCTCGTGACGTATATAGCGGATATAGATTTCTCTTACAGCTTTCATATAACGTTTTTCTTTTTCCGGAAGATGTTCCGGGGGCTCAGGCAATTCCCTGGCAAGGGCGTTTAATCGTTGCGCTCTGGTATTGGGAGTTTCAGATACGTTTCCAGGCATTGCACCCCCTCCTTCCAGCCCTCGCAGATATATGCCGCGTTTCCCTGGCTTCTCAGCCGCTCTATCCACCACATTTGTTCCTTGGAAGCCCTGCCTCCCGGGCGCTTCATCTCTATGTACAGGGAATGATAAGGCCCTCTCGGCGCCGGCAGATGCAGATCCGGGACCCCTTTCTTCACCCCCGTCCGCTTGAGCTGCCGTGCCTCTGCAGGATCGCGGGTCCCTCCGTTCGGAATGGCGTGGAGGAGGGCCAGCTCCGGCCATTTTCTCCGTATTTCCGGCTGCTGCGACCAAAGCATCACCGCATATTGATGCCCCGCCTCTTTGGATACATCCACCTGATGCAGTTTTTTCATGCGCTTCTCCTTCCATTTAACAGCCGGTTCAGAATCTGGCTGGCCTCCAGTTTGGTCAATCCTTCTGTGTCAAAGCCCTTGCATATCCGGTTTACCAGCTGCAGCTGCTTTTCACTGGCAGGTTTTTTTCCCCATTTCCGGGCCGCCTGCAGGTTCCATAAATATTCCTGTTCTCCCAATTCGTCCCGCAGTTTCTGAAAGGCTCTGTCAAGAGCCTTCTGTATGGGAACCAATTCGTTTCCCAGCCTCACCCGGCCCAGATCGTCCTGGGGAGGGATCACCAGCCTGTTGCGGTTCAGCAGGGAACAGACAAGGCTCCCATCCGGCATGCGGAACCAGTTCACATTGTGGGTATCGTATTTTTGCCCTTTTGCCCAAAGATCCACTATTTCAATATTCCGTATCCAGCTTTCCGGGCAGTCTGCAGCTTTGGCGGCCTTTTCCGGCAATTCAAAAAGAAGGCCCTGTATGTCCTGTTTCCGGCTGTCGGGAATTATGTTCAGATCGATTCCCAAAAGGGAAGGGGCCGTACATAAGGACCGTTTCCCCGTGATCCCCACGCAGTCAATGAGATTAAGTTTTTCTTTCCCAGGATACAACCGCAGCCCGCGCCCCACCATCTGAGCATACAGACTGTCCGATTGAGTAGGTCTGGCAATAATGACCGTCTCCACCCGGGGAATATCCGTCCCCTCGGTACATACCATGCAGTTTACGATGCAGGGTATTTTCCCCGCTGTAAAGGCTTCCAGAAGGGCTTTGCGTTTTTCCGGCTTTGTTTGGCCCGTGACCGTTACGGCCCCCGGTATTCTTTCCGCAATAGCCTCCGCCTGCCGGACAGATACGGCAAATATGAGCGCAGCCCCTTCTGCAAGTTCCCGGTATGCCTGAGCTATTGCGTCCTCCGTTCCCTCCATAGCCTCTTCCAATTCCCCGGGGGCATAGTCTCCGCCGCGAGTCGAAACTCCCCGCAGATCAAAGCCTATATCCACCCGCCGGCAGTAAATATCGGACAAATATCCGTTTTCGATCCCCCAGCGTAAATCTCTTTGGAATATGATGTCCTGAAATACATCGTCCAGCCGGATCCCATCCGTTCGGTTCGGCGTGGCGGTGAAGCCTAAATTTCGCCTGGGAGTGAAATACCCGAATATTTTTCTGTAGCCCGGCGCGGCCGTATGGTGGGCCTCGTCCCAAATAATCGTGTCGAAATCATCCGGGTGAAACCTTTCAAGCCTGTGTGAAAGCGTTTGGACGGAAGCGCTTATCACTTCTTCTCCGTGGCTGCATTCTTCTCCAAGTTCCACGCCAAAAGAACAGGAAAAATATTTTCTAGGCTGATGTACCAATTCCCTCCGGTGTGATAGAATAAGGGTACGCCCTTTCCGGGGGATATTGGCAAAAGTAACCGTCTTTCCAAGCCCTGTGGCCATCTGGCACAGCCAATTCCCCGGGCCTGCCTGTTCTATGGCGTCTATGCATTCCTCCTGATATGTTCTAAGCTTCATTTCTATCTCCTTTTTGTCGGAACTGTCGCACCTTGTCGGAACCATAGTCCGACAGAAAAAACATAGTATCCATGCGGGTTTCGAGCCGTATGTCGGAGTGTCGGACCTTTTTGCACATTTTCCCTATAAGGAAAGCGCATGGAAATAATTACCATTTTTGGGAGTCTGTTTATATACTTCCTATATATAGTGACACTGTTTTAGGTCCGACAAGTCCGACACCCTAAAAAATCCACTATCCATGCGGCTTTCAAGCGTCGGACATGCGTCGGAGGGTTCCGACGTTTTTTGCTTTCAGAATTCCAGATCTTCTTCCACCAAGGCAGAAGATTCTCCGAGTTCCTCCATCCGCATGCATACGCAGTTGGTAAGGACTCCATGGATCCGTTTGCGTTTCGTAGCGCCTTTTCCACTGCTTTCTGTCTCCAGGAGCCCCCGCTGTTTCAGCCAGCTCAGCAGCGCGGCGGGGGAAAATCCTCCCTCTTCCGCAGCGCGGCGGAATACGCTGGATATGATATATGCAGTGTCGTTTTGCAAAAGGCCGTATACCTCCCCCTGCTCGGTGTGGGAGCGCATTTTGTTGGCATTCTGGGTCACCCAGTCGCACATATACCGATAGCCGCGCTCTCCGCTGGATACAGCTGCTTTTGAGGCTAAAAACTGGACGATCTCTTCCACAGTCAAGGCCGTTCCATCCTGAAACAGCCATTCCGTGGCAAGGGTATCCGCTGTAAGGACGACAGCCGCCGCCATAGCCTGCTTTTCCGTGGTGTCGTTATCCGACAAGGCATGAAAAAACTTCTTATACAGAGCGGCGCAGCGCTCCGTATTGCCTCCCTCATACAGCCTGCCAACGAATTCCCGGCCTGCAAAGCCATAGTTTTTTTTCACGACAGAGCTGACCGCATGGCCGTCTTCAACGATCCTTTCCGCGGCCCGGCATTCGATTTCGATCACTCTGTTTATAGCTCCCGCGCCGCTTCCTGTGCCTGTGATGGGCGTTTCGCCGGTGGTAAGGATGCAGTTGGCCCAGACAGGCGTCTGCTCCACACCTCCGGAACGGGTGCCTCTGGTGCGCCCTACACCTTCCGCCAGGGCGTATACGTCAAAGGCCAGCTTTCCCCGGGAGTCCTTGGCCAGCTGGAGCTCGTCCACACAAAGAGGGAGATGGTTCAGAAAAGCCGCCAGCTTTTCCCGGCCCACTACGGTGCTGTTAAAGGTCTGGATATACCGCCCCAGCTCCGGAGAGCCCCATACGGAGGCTGCCAGCATAAGGGCCACGGTTTTACCGGTTCCGCTTTC
>URRG01000136.1 GCA_900550095.1 uncultured Oscillospiraceae bacterium | reverse complement strand
TGTTTTGCGTCGCCCTACGGTCGTATGATCCGCTATCAGCTGGCGGTTGATATTGGTAAGGCTGACGGTGTCTGCATCCACCAGCACAAGAGAGCCTATCCCCGTCCGCGCCAAAGCATCCGCCGCATGGCCTCCTACGCCTCCTAAGCCAAAAACAGCCACACGGCTGTTCCAAAGCCTTTCCATAGCCTGTTTTCCCAGCAAAAGCCGGGAACGGGAAAATTCATCCAGCATACATACTTCTTCCTTTGCTGTTCTTTATCTGTGCCCACACAGGCCCTTCCCAAAAAAGAGGCCCGGCGGAACGCTCTATAACCGCAATATGCGAAACCTGTCAAGCACATCGGCTCCATCCGCCGGCAGAGATCACGACTCTTTTAGCTTTCCATATGCGCCGCCTGCTTCTAGGAGAGTTCACCGCACCTGACGTGTCCAAATACCTGATATTTAAACTATTTGAATAGCCGCGCAGCTGCAACAGAACCAAGGCAAACCCTGAAAATACTTGTTTTCGGCTTTTTCAGATTCCGGCACCCATACGATTCTCTCCCCTATATCGCTGCTGGATCCCGCAACAATCTATAGCCGCACAGAGAGAAACTCTGCTTTCCCGAAACCAGGAAAACCGCTTTTTGCGCTCCGTCTTCAAAACGCCGGACATAATTCTACAGACCCCCAAGCCGTGCAGACCGATATATAGTATACTACACTGGCCGCATGAAAACAATTTTTTCCTATAGCTGTAGCAAATTATTTACAATTCCCATCTAAAAATGCTATACTGGACCTGATATCAACATATCCGGCGATACGGATTGGGGAGGAATCATATTGTTTTATCTGGGGATCGATTTGGGCGGCACCAATATAGCCGCCGGTGTTACAGACGATTCATATGCTGTCGTAGCCCGTTCAAACCGGAAAACGAAAATCCCCTGTGAGCTGTTGGAGCTCATCGAGGATTTGGCACAGACCGGTCTGGAAGCTCTGGGAAAGGCCGGACTTTCTTTGAACGATATCCCGTGGATCGGGATCGGCTGCCCCGGCACTGTCAACCGGCAGACCGGTGTGGTGGAATACGCCAATAACCTGTATCTGGAGAATTTTCCCCTGAAGGGGCTCCTGTCGAACCGCCTTCAAAAGGACGTCATCATAGAGAACGACGCGAATGCCGCGGCCTATGGAGAATATAAGGCGGGCGCTCTTCGGGGAGCTCAGAACGCCGTAGCTGTTACTCTGGGAACAGGCGTAGGAAGCGGCATCGTTCTGAACGGTGAAGTGTATTCCGGTTCCAATTTTGCCGGAGGAGAAATGGGGCATACCGTCATTGCATACAATGGCCGTCTCTGCACCTGCGGCCGCCGGGGCTGCTGGGAAACATATTCTTCCGCCACAGGGCTTATCCAAACCACACGCCTTCATATGCTGCTGGAGGATCCTGCCAGAAACAGCCGCATGTGGAGTATGATCAACGGTGATTTAGAGCAGATATCCGGACGAACGGCCTTTGACGCCATGCGGGAGGGCGATCCTCTCGCCAAAGAGGTGGTGGAGGAATACATCTCTTATCTGGCCTGCGGCATCGCAAACTGCATCAATACTTTCCAGCCCGACATTCTCTGTATCGGCGGCGGGATCAGCAACGAGGGGGAAACGCTCCTTGCTCCCCTGCGGGAACAGGTAGAAAAACAAACCTACAACAGCGCTAACAGCGCCAAACGCACAAAGATCTGCCGGGCGGAGCTGGGAAATGACGCCGGCATCATCGGCGCCGCGCTGCTGGGAATATAAAACGATTTTTGGGAGGCAAGAAAATGGGTCTTGAAGTAAAAACATTCGGAACGCTGAAGGACGGTTCCGAGGTAAAACTCTACACACTGAAAAATGAAAAAGGCATGTCTATGGAGGTTATTCCCTATGGCTGCCGCATCGTGAAGCTCTGGGTCCCTGACCGGGAAGGCAAAATGGGAGACGTGGTGCTCGGCCATGACGATCTGAAGGAATATACTAACGAAAAGGATTTTCTGGGCGCAGCTATAGGGCGGTTTGCCAACCGGATCGGAAATTCCTCGTTCGTTCTGGACGGCAACACCTATACGCTTACCAGCAACGAAGGACCTAACACCCTGCATGGCGGCCCCACCGGTTATTACGCCCGGCTATGGAGCGTAAAGGAAACCGATGATTCCGACGCAGCTCCCTCCATTACTTTCGCTTATAGAAGCCCCGACGGCGAGGAAGGCTACCCCGGAACTGTGGAAGCGACCATTCAGTATACCCTCACTGCCGACAATGCCCTTATTATGAAATATACTGCTGTCACAGATAAAGCTACCCCCATCAATTTGACGAATCACAGCTATTTCAATCTGAGCGGCGATCACAGCAAAACTATTCTGGAAGAAGAGCTGCAGGTCGACTCCGATTTCTATACCGTTAACGGTCCAGGGCTGATTCCTGCGGGAGAAACCGCTCCTGTGGCAGGAACCGTATATGATTTCAACACAGCGAAGCCCATCGGGAAGGATATGGAGCTGAACGATCCCCTTCTGAAGGATACAAAGGGATTCGATTTGAATTTCTGTCTGAAGGGAGAAGGTCTTCGCAAAGTAGCCGAAGCATACGATCCTGCTTCCGGACGCTGCATGAGCGTTTCTACCGATCTGCCCGGCATGCAGTTTTACAGCGGCAATTCTATGGGCGGCTGCGCCAAAGGCAAAAACGGCGTAATCCACCCGGATTACAGCGCTTTCTGCCTGGAAACGCAGCTGTATCCCAACACGCCGAACTGCCCCAATTTTCCCAATTGTATCGTACGTCCCGGAGAAGTCTATGAATCTACAACTATCTACGGCTTCAGTGTCCGCTGAATCGGCCTTCATTCGTATTCTCCGCCTGCGGCTGCAGGCGGAGATTTTTTATGTGCGAAAAAAGGCTTTTCGCCCTTCTTAGTATGTTTTATAGGCATTTCCTTTACTTTCCTCTTTGTCCGGCCAACATAAGACCCTTTTTTCAAAAGCGATACATGCAAACAAAACAGAGCTGGTTTTTTGTATCGCCATACAGCGCCGGGCGCCATAAGCCGTGCCTCCGGCGGCCCCCATAAGATCAGCAGGCCCGGCAGACCTGCTATTCTCAGCGATCCAGGCGTTCCGGCGGCAAAAGCCCGCCGCACTGTTTCCTGTTTTACTCAGCTACCAGTATACCGGGCAAACAGCAGAATATATTCCATATTCTATATATACAGCATTTTGCGCAAATTTTCCCGGCGCCCCCTGCGCGCATCATGCGCATATTGGCGCATATAAGCACCCCGGATAAAGAGAATATAAACAGAAGGAGCCGGAACGTTCTGTTCCGGCTCCCGCTGCGTCGAAAAGTCTTGGAGACTTCTATCGGATCCTATCGATCCTATTTGGAATCCTTCCCGCCGGGTCTCCCCAGCGCCGAAGGGTACTCGCAAAGTTGTTTTGCCTGCTTATCTGCTTATTCTCAGTATACGCGCTCCGCTACATAGGAGGAGGCTCTCTGCCCGGCGGCTCCGAAGGTCGGATCATACAGCTGCCAGCCGCCGTTCACATATACCATGTTCCATGCGTGGTACTGGCCGTCCGCGTTCCCGATCACCAGCTTGCAGGCCACTCCCTGGCTCCTCAGCATCGCCGCCATCAGCGCCGCGTAGTCGAAGCAGATCCCCTTCCGGCTGGACAGCGTGCTGTCCGGATTCGGCAGGTACCCGGAGGGCAGGTTCTTCATCTTGTCGTAGTCATAGGAGATATTGTTCACGATATAGGAGTAGATCTTCGATACCTTCTGCGCATCGCTTCCCGCCCCGGCGACAAGGCTCTTCGCCTTCGCCACGCACGCGGAGCCGCTGTTGTATACCACATACTGGCTGGGGTTCAGATACGCGCTGTTGGCGTTCTGCATGCCCACCTGGAACGTCACGCTGTACATCTGGCTGTAGGAGTTCCCGTTCACCTGCTTCATGAAACGCACCTTATATGTGCCGCTTCCCGACTGCAGAGGGATGGAGGTCCAGGTGTTGTTGGTGGGGATGGTGTACTGATAGTACTTGCTGGAGCCGTTGAAGTATACCAGCACCTTCACCTTTGTGGGGTTGCCGTTCTGGCGCACACGGATGGTCCCGGAGGAAGCCTTGCTGGTGTCGATCTCGCACCCGTTGTTCTTCAGGGCGGCCCCGTTGTTCCCGGCAGGCTTCTGGGAGGAAGAAGCGGGTTTCTGAGAAGCGGGCTTCTTGGAGCTCTCGGCCTTTCCGGCGCTGTTCGTGCTGTTCGTGCTGCTGGTATTGTTTTTCTTGCTTTCGGTTTTTTCGGTCTTTTCCGTCTTATTGGTCTTATTGCTGCTATTGCTTGTATTGTTCGTATTGGTTTCCTTCTTCACAGTGGAAGAAGCGGGCTTGTTGGTTTTCTTTTCCTCGGACTTGGATGCTTCTGTATTCTCAGTATTCTCCGTTTTCTCAGCTTTCTCAGCCGCCGCAGCCTTTGCCGGCTTGACTTCTTCCAGGGCCTTTTCCGCCAGCTTCATGGAGCGGTCCACCGTCGCTACGGAGAGGACGGGGAGCGCCGTGCTGTAGGAAGCTTTCACGATCTCGTCCGCGCTCATGGTCTGAGCGAAGGTATTGGCTGTTCCCGAGAAGGTCAGGGCCGCTGCCAGGGTCAGGGCGGTGGTGCGGATCCATCTGTTCATACCATTCTTTTTCATCATGTGTAACGCCTCCAAGTTCAGTAACATTTTTTGAGCTTTTCTCGCTCTCTTTTCGACATCCACATAATATAACATAAAAATCTAACCGTCAAGTAACAGAAAATCTTGAAATATTGCAGATGTAGAGTTATGACACAAAAAATGTTACCGAAAAACAGAGAGGCCGCATCCAGTCACAAAACAGAAAATTTAGACAACGATTTAAACATAGTTATTTCATATTTTTCAGTTTTTCTAACCATTATATGTACAATACGCTGCATATGTCACTACATAAACACTTATATTTTATATAATACACCAAAGTTATGGAAGTTTTTGGGCTTTTTTATCTTCTTACTTTTTGACACTCAAAATCAATAGGTATATCAATTAAGAAAAGCCCTTGCTCATGTATTTCATGAACAAAAGGCTTTTGACCAAGCGTAGTATTAGTTTTTCCTATTCTCCTATCGTTTTCTTCCAGATCATTTCCACTTCCCATACTCCAGTTTCTTTGTCGAAGGTTTTCATCTTTGGAAGGAAGCCTTCCCTTTCGTAAAACTGCATCGCCCGCCGATTTTGGCTATATACATGAAGCCTCAGTTCTTCCCTGCGTTTCTTTGCATATTCCAGCAAAGATTTCCCAATTCCACGGGACTGCGCCTCTTTCTTCACAAAAAGACCTTCCACGTAGGTTTCCGACAATCCGATAAATCCTAACAGATCAGAACCATCTTCGTATACATACAATTCTGCTTTTGGAAGGGCATCTCTAACCATTTCCAAATGCCCTTCCCAATATGTCTTCGAAACAAAGGAATGGGCTTCCTCGTTTGTCTGCAACCATATGGAAAGTACTTTCTCCAAATCATCGTTTTGAAACTTCCGGATCAATAGAATTCCTCTCTTTCCCTACTATAGATTTTTCATACAAGAAAAAGGCTGCGAAAATTTCGCAGCCTCTCTCTTTCAGATATATAATTCCGCAGAACGATTTTAGAAATTATTTGCCCGCAGCCTCTTTGACGACCTGGGCAATATGATCTGCGCAGAGACCAAATTCCTTCAACAGTTCCACAGCAGGACCGGAGTGGCCGAACTCATCGTTGACACCGATCTTTACAAGAGGAGTGGGGCATTTCTGAGAAAGGACGCTGGCAACAGCATCGCCCAGGCCACCAATCACATTATGCTCTTCCACCGTGACAATCTTGCCGGTTTCTTTCGCAGCCTTCAGGATAATATCCTCATCCAGAGGCTTGATCGTATGGATATTGATGAGGCGAGCATTGATTCCTTCAGCTTTCAGAGCATCCACAGCTTTGAGTGCCTCAGAAACCATCAAACCCGTAGCGACAACAGCAATATCATTGCCTTCGCGGAGGGTAATGCCTTTGCCCATCTCGAAAGTATAATCGTCGTTATTATTGAAGCTTTCCACTGCAAGACGGCCCAAACGCAGATATACGGGGCCTTCATAGTCGATAGCAGCCTTTACTGCAGCCTTCATCTCATAGTGGTCGGCAGGATTCAGGATCACCATGCCCGGAATCGTGCGCATAAGGCCGATATCCTCGCAGCACTGATGAGAAGCGCCGTCTTCACCAACAGAGATGCCCGCATGTGAACCCACGATCTTTACATTCAGATGGGGATATCCCACCGCATTGCGCACCTGCTCGAACTCGGCGGAATCCATGCCAAGCGCAGAACTGACAGTAATCTCACCGTCGATTATCTTCTGTTCCAGTTCCTGAATCATAGCCAAATCTTCTTCCGCAAGGTCTGCTGTCAGGTTGCCGTCATACACGATGCCAACGCCCTGCTCCTTCAAGCCAATGATCTC
>URRG01000135.1 GCA_900550095.1 uncultured Oscillospiraceae bacterium | reverse complement strand
ATAAGGGGGCTGGAATCGCTCGCCCGGCTTCATCCCCTGCGCCGCCGTTAAATCGGTAACCGCAGCCCATAGCCAATAGAACTCCCCCATGTCCCGCCGGTTTTCTCCATCGGCTGATTTTGTATCCTGCGGCTGTCAGCCGCCGCTTCTTTGACGGGCCCAGCCTACATGAGTTCCGGGTCGTATACGGCTCTTTCCCCTCCGGTAAAGGGCGGCCTCGTCCTAGCGCAGATCAGCCCCGCTTCCCCTATCCGGGAAACAGAGAGCCGGACAGGAACGGCCACCTTCCGCAGATGCATGCCGATCATGGTGCCGCCTATATCCATCCCGGCTGCAGCCTCCGCTGCCTCCACCAAAACCGGGTGGGAAAAGCTCCCGTATGCCGCCGAAGCAAAGGAGCCTCCCGCTTTGGGCTGGGGAACGGCGTTCAGCCGCCTGAGCCTGTAAAGCTTCTGGGCCGCCTGTTCCACCACCAGCGCCCGGTTCAGATGCTCGCAGCACTGAGCCGCCAGAAACAACCCCTTCTCCCGGCACGCCCTCCAGATCCCCCTGAAAAGGGCCTCCGCGATCCCGGGGCGGGAATCCGTGCCGATGCTGTGCCCCGCCACTTCGCTGGAAGAACAGCCCACTACAAAAATATCCTCCGGCTCTGTATGCGCAATGGAAAGGAGCTCCCTTGCCGCCTCATAGGCCTCCCTTTCCAGTCCTTCCAGAGGATTTTTTTCCTCCTCCGAGAATCCCCGCTTTTCTTCCTTTTCTTTTATCTGTTCCAACGCCGTGCGCTTCCTTTCCGTAAAATTCCATAGTTTTTTCTGCACTGCAAGACAAGCGCCGTACCCCGCCTCGCAGCCTCGTTTGTCATCCGGCCCGCTTTCCCTTGTCCGCAAAGCCATCCTTACAGTTCCCGGGCTTTCTCTCTGTCTCCATAGGCCCTGTCGGCGGCCTCACGGGCCAAATCCAGAACGATACGCTCCTGGCGGAACTCCTCTTCTCCCGGGAATACGGGAAGCTGTGCGTAAACCTCCGCCACCATGGACCGCATCCACAGGCCGGGCGTGATCCGCAGGGAGTATCCGCAGCCGCTTTCCGTCATCCAATCGTAAAAACCGGCCCGGGGCAGACCGTATGCAGAGAGGATCGTCATAATCACGCCCCCGTGGGTTATCAGGACGGATTCCGTGATCCTCTGACGCATAAGGCGCTCCACAAAGGCTTCGAAGGCCGCGCAGACCCTGTGCATGAATACGGCGCCGCTCTCTCCGTTGGGAGGCGCCGCCTGGGAGCCGCTTTCCATCCACTTGGCAAAGGAGGGATCCTCCGCCGTGATCTCTTCAGCCGTTTTGTTCTCCCAATCGCCGAAGCTGCATTCTCTGAATCCCGGGATCAGCTCCAGCTCCGCGCCGGGATACAGGATTTCCGCCGTTTCGCGGCACCGGCGCAAAGGGCTGGCAAAGAAAGCCTTGGCCCCGGGGTACGTCCCCTTTTCCCGCAGCTCCCGCAGCTGCTGCCTTCCCTCCTGCGACAGGGGGGAATCCGTTGTTCCCACATAACGGCCTTCGAGGCTCCCTTCTGAAACCCCGTGCCGTATCAAATGAATTACATACGACTGCATGTCTGCGCAATCTCCTTTCCTGTTCCTTGGATTCGGTATATCCGAAGCGCGTTACACGCCCGGCGCTTCCTGCCCGCCGCAAAGCTCTCCGCCCTCGCTGCATCTATAGGCGGCGCCGACGGCTGTCCCGGGCTCTGTTCGCTGTACAGCGTTGCCTGTTTTTTAGCTTTCAGAAGAATTCCGGATGCTTTTTGTCGAGGCGCCGGATGCCGCCCGTTTTTCCTGCGTTCTTCCTAAAAAAGCGCCTGTTTCGTGCACAAAAGCCAGAAATTGCGTTTTTTCCTTCCTTTGCACACAGGATATAGAGGCTTTACAAATCGTTATAACTATATTATACTTTACACTGTGTTGTTCTAAAATTCGTCAAATACCGGCAGGATCAAATAAAAACATAAAGAATCTGCAGAGAGGTTCTTTTAGTTGGAGGGTATCGTATTGAACAGTTATTTTCCGAGGATCATAACGCTTCTGCGAAAAGAGAGGGGATTGAGCCAAAAGGCCGCCGCAGAAGCGCTTGGCATCTCGCAGGCGCTTCTCTCCCACTATGAAAAAGGCATTCGGGAATGCGGCCTGGAATTCGTGGTGAAGGTCGCGGATTACTATGAGGTTTCCTGCGACTACCTTCTGGGGCGGTCTCCTAACAGAACGGGCGAAACGATCACCGTGGAGGCGATCCCGGAACCGGACGCCGCCGGAAAGGAAAACGCTTTCCGAGGCAGCCTGCTGCCGACCCTCAACAAAAAGCTGATCGCCAACTCTCTCAATATTATCTACGATATTCTGCAAAAATGCAAGTGTAAAGCCCTTACGACGGAGATTTCCACTCTTTTGAACTGTGCGGTGTATAAATCCTTCCGGATCCTGTATTCCGCCAACGGTAAAAATCCCCAGGGGCTTTTTGCCGTTCCTCAGAAGCTCAGCGGAGGCCTCTCCTCCGCCGCCCAGGATACGGCAGAGGCCTGCGCCCTTTCTCTGAGTCTGGGTGAAGGCGTGGAGGATATGGAGCCGCTGGAGAAAAACAGCGCGCCCGCCCTTTCCCCCGAGCAGATTTCCGAAGAATACCCCCTTTTCTCATCCTCTCTCTTCAATCTGATCCAAAGCGCCGAGCAGCGTATGGGGAGGCGAAAAAACAAATAACTATTTGTAAAAAAATCTGTTTTTATTACGATCAGGTATAGGATTCTAATCCTTAGGGCGTATTTCTGCCATTCTATATCTGCATAAACAGAAAGCCGTGTCTTCCAAAATGTATGGAAAACACGGCTTTTCGTTTTGGTATGGTCCTTCCCGCCGGGCATCATCCGGCAGTGTTCCGTTTTCTTCCACGCAGAAGCAGGATGCAGCCCGAAATACATAGAACGGCAAACACACTGAACAGGGCCGTATCCCACACATCCCAAACAGGATACGGAAGGTCGGGAGAATTATAGACTCCCTTCCGATACATTTCCTTGTCCGCCGCGCGGAGCTCTCCGAATACCTGCCCTTCTGCGGAAAGAGCGGCCCCCGAATTCCAGCGGGGTTCCTGACTGCGGTAATCCCAGGCCACAGTCTCCAGAGCTTCCAGCCGGATATAGGCATACGGCAGTTCCCCGGCTGCCGCCGCGCCCTCTCCCGAAGCCGCATCCTCCGCCTCCAGGAAGGGTCGTACGCACCGCCAGCCCGCTTCATATCCCGGGAAGCTGCATACGCCGTACCCAAATTCCGGCATACAGGATTCCCTGTCCAAAAAGTAGAGGATCTTTGTCCCCTTGGGGATTTCCGCCACCACGGCGCTCCCCGTATCCGGCTTCTCATAGTATGTAAGATCTACAGAAAGCGTCATTTCAGGAGATGGCGGATCCGCCTCTTTTTCCGCCGTGACCACAGCCGTCTGGAGCCTTTCCAGCTCTTCCGCCATATTTTTCACAGGGACCCTCTGCTGATATCCGCCCTCCAAAACAGAAGCGTACATATCCGAGTACTGGAACCCGTCGTAAGCGTACTGGCTTTCGCTGTCCGTTTTGACGGATACGGCTGCCCCAACCCGGATGCCGCCCCATATAAGAGGAACGAGGGAAAGGATAAGGAGGCAAACCCCTATGGACTTTTTCCTGTTTCCCGCTTTTTCTTTCCGCTCCATACCGCCGCCCTCCATTATTCATTGCATCCTTTTATCATCTAAAAAACAGCAGACACAATACTATTTTCACATTAAGTATATCATATTTATATAAAACGTCAATTTGTGTAAGGATATTCTTCTGGTAGAATTTTTTCACTTTTTGAAACTGTTTCTGATGCGCAAAAGTGCCTATCTAAACAGACAGGCACTTTTACCGTTAACGCTCTCTTATTCCATCGCCGTACAAAGTATGAGCGCCTCCCCTCTCAGCCGGAAGAACTTCCCTCTCCCTGCCCTCTCTGGAAAGCATGCACGGGCATACCGCGCCTGTTAAATGCACACGGCCTTCCTCCCCCTGGCCGTCAGGCGCACATAGCCCTTCCGGATGGCGGGAACGTCAAATACGCAGCCGGGGAGAGACTGGGCTTCCATAGCCGTCCGGCACAGAAAAGCATACAGGGCGCTCCTGTAATAGATGGTATGATCGCCGCAAACCCATACGTTTATATCGTAATCCGCCCGGAGAAGCCCTTTTTCCTCCAGGGAACGGAGAGCCTCTCCCCGCTCTTTTACAAGCTCCATAGAGTCGTCCTCCTCCACGATGCGGACGTAGTCCAGCGCCGTGGAAACAAGCTCCTCCGAGCGGCTGCTGTGCAGTTCAAAGCGCGCTATCGGATAGCGCCGGCTCTGGCGCACCTCCAGCAGCATCTGTTTTTCCCGTTTTGTGAGCTCCCCGACCATTGCCGTCGTCTTCATACTCTTTTTCCCTCCATTTATATTTTTGACATCTCCCGTCTTCCCGCCCCTGAAAGGCCGCGGCCCTCTATCGCCCGCTTTTCTCGTTTTCAAAAAAGCCCCATGGAGCATTTCCATTCCAGGACCCGCAGGACGGAAGCCTCCAGCCGCTCCTCTGAAACCTCTCCGGATTCCACTGCCTCCAGCAGAACGCTGAAGGATTCCTCCGGCTCGGAGCAGAGCAGCAGGTCGTTCCCCGCCAGAAATGCCTGCAAAGCCGGGTTTTCCCCTCCCGTATACCGGGGGATGGCTCCCATCTCCAGATCATCGGTCATAATGAGACCGCCGAAGCCCAATTCTTCCCGCAGGATACGATGGACCTCTGGGGAAAGGGTGGCGGGCCGTTCCGGATCCATGCACTCTACAATATTATGATTCACAAGCACTATAGGAGCTCCTGCCTCAAAACCCGCCTGAAAGGGCAGAAAATCCCTGGTCTGAAATTCCGCATAGGCTCTTTCATCCCAGGCAAGGCCCGTATGGGTATCGGCGTTGTCACCATAACCGGGGAAATGCTTCAGCACGCAGGCCACTCCATTTTCCGCATAGATTTCAGCTGAAACGCGGATAAACTCCGAAACGCTTTCAGGATCCTCCCCAAAGGAGCGGTCATAGATAAAATCCTCCGGACTGCCGGACAGATCTGCCACGGGAGCCAGATTGGCGTTAATTCCCAGGCTTTTCAAAAGCTGTGCCTTCTCAGCCGTATCCGAGCAGACAGCCTCCATTCCGCCGGAGGCATACACCTGCCGGGGCGACTGAAAGGGTTCTCCCCTAAGCGCAGGGAAACGGCTGATACGGGTCACTGTGCCGCCCTCTTCATCGCAGCAGGTGAGAAGAGGCAGCTTCGACACGTTTTGATATCCCGCCGTCATCTCTCTTACCTCTTCTTTGGTCTTATTCTCAAAATTAGCGGCGTTCAGGCATAAGCCGCCCGGCGCGTAGGTCTCGATCAGCGCCTCCCCATCTGTTTTCGGGCAGAGAAAGACGAACACCTGCCCTACCTTTTCCCGAAGGGTCATATCCTCCATGACCCGCGCCGCCTCTTCTCTGTATTGAGAAAAGATATCCGGTTCCATTCCCTCCGGCTCTGAAACGGCGGGCTCCGAAGCGGGCAGAGCAGAGCTTTCCGGCTTTTCTGCCTGCGGTGAGTTTTCCCCTGCTGCCTTCCCGCTCTGCCTTTGTGGAGCCTCCTCTTCAGGCTCCACAGGCAGCAAAGAGTCCCGGTACAGAACCCCGCTCACCAGCAGGCCGCCCAAAACGACGCACAAAGCTCCCAGCATCCCCAGGAGCTTCCGCTTTCTGCTTTCCTGCTTCCCGTATTCCCCCATCTCTTTCCCTCTCCATTCCGGTTCGGAACATGTGTCCGCTGATTCCTTGATTCCCTGTCCCATACGCGGATCAACAGAGCGTCCGTTAGCTTCTCCCTGTTATTGTACACCGAACCGCGCCCGAATACCAGCGGATGAAGCAGTTTCTTTTTTCAAAGCCTGCGGACAGAAAAGCAGCGGCCCTCAAAAGGCCGCCGCTTCTGCATCCATATATTCCCTCCTTGCGGGGTCTGCCGGCATGCGGAGAGCAAACAAAGAGAGCCTCTTATTCTTCCTTGATAAGTTCCCGGTACATACGGATATACGCGTTGGCCGAATGCCCCCAGGAATTGTCGCACTCCATAGCCCTCTTGACCAGGATTTCCCATCCCTCGCTGTTGGCGTAGCCCTCCAGGGAACGGTGGATGGCATACAGCATATCCCCGCCGTTATAGCTCTGGAAGGTGAAGCCGTTGCCGCAGCCGTCACCGCTGTCCTGAATGGAATCCTTCAGGCCGCCCGTCTCACGGACGACGGGAATGGCGCCGTACCGCAGGGCGATCATCTGGGAAAGACCGCATGGCTCGCTCTTGCTGGGCATCAGGAAAATATCCGCGCCGGCATAGATCTTCCGGGAAAGCTCGGGTACAAAGCCGAAGCACGCGCAGAGTCGCCCGGGATACTTCTCCTGCATCTGACGGAAGAAGGTCTCGTATTCGTATTCCCCGGAGCCCAGGATGACAAACTGGATATCGCTTTCCCA
>URRG01000134.1 GCA_900550095.1 uncultured Oscillospiraceae bacterium | reverse complement strand
AACGAGGTCGTGCAGCTGCTGCAGTCTATCCTTGAGGCCACCAGAGCAAGGCAGAAGATGTACGTCAAGCAGAAAGTTCTAGCGGAGATCGCAAAGGACGGGATCAACGATATGACGGTCGCGGCGGGCCGGTCCGTCCTTTTGTATTGATAAGGAGGCTCTTTCCATATGGAGATATTGGTAATAAACGGGCACGACTATTCCCCCTATATCGAGCGCGCAGGGTACGGCTGGAGCCGGGAGGATCTGGACGGCGAAAACGCGGGCCGCACGAAGGACGGCAAAATGAGGCGGGACAAGGTGGCTGCGAAGCGCAAGCTATCCTATACCCTTATGCATATGACCCGCGCCCAGCTGGCCCAGCTGGATACAGATCTGAGCGCCCCCACCTTCTCTGCCGCCTATCTGGATCTTCACGGCAGGCAGACAAGGACCTTTTATTCCTCTTCTTTTTCCTGCACCCTGCAGGACGCGTCCTTTGGGGACGGGGAATGGAACGGGGCCTCTTTTAACTTGATCGAGGTGTAGATATGGCGCAGGAAACGAGCGAACTTTGGAAAACGCTGTGGAGGATGGAGAACACGTCCCGGGAATACGCCTTCGACATCGCCGGCACATGGTACGGCCCGGAATCGGAGGTGTCCCACAGTGTGGAAAACAGCCTTTATGACGAGCTCGGCATAGGGAATGCGGCCACCGCGAAGCTGTCCCTTTCCCTGTATGCGGAAAATATCCCCTTTGGGGCGGTCATCAAACGGTATGTAAGGCTTGTAAACGGCGATCAGGCCAGTGAGTGGATCCCCAAAGGGATTTTTTTCACAAGCCGCCGTTCCATGGAGGACGGGCTGTGGAATATAGAAGCCTTCGACGCCATGCGAAAGGCGGAAACGGTGTGGAAGCCGGATTCCGCCCTTTCGTTCCCCATGGCCATGAAGGACGCGGCGGAATTGCTGGCGGAGTCCATGGATATCGAAATCGACCCGAGAACATCCCTCGACCCCGCCTATACCATGGAGCATCCTGGGGAAAACTGCACATTCCGCCAGATATTCCAATGGATCGGGGCGGCCCACGGCGGCAACTGGATCATCTCAGACGGAGGGAAACTTCTGCTGGTCCCATTGCTCTCTGCCCCGGAAGAAAGCTATTTTCTGATCGATGAACGCGGCGACGCCATAACGTTTGGAGGTGACCGGATCCTTGTGGGATAAGCACTATGTGGGGCAGGACCTTACAGGCTTCAGCGACAACGGACGGTTCCATGCGATTTCGAGGGTCACACTGGTCATAGACGGCGATACAAGCGTGACCGCCGGGGACGATTCGGGCATGGAGCTTCAGGCAGAATGCCCCTTCGCCACTCAGGCCATGGCAGAGGCCGTTCTGGAAAAAGCCGGCGGATACCGGTATCAGACATACAGCGCAGAATCGGCTGCTATCGACCCGGCCGCAGAGCTCGGGGACGGCGTCACTGCAGGCGGGCTCTACTCCGTTATCGCTCAGATAGACGACAGCGGAAACGGCTACCCGACCCTTTCAGCTCCGGGGGAATCGGAGCTGCAGGACGAATATCCGGTGGTGGGCCCCTCCACCCAGGAATTCAACCGGCGCATCGAATCTGTAAAGCAGTGGGCCGAAGAGAACAACAAAGCCCTAAAAGACGATATAGAGGAAGCCATGGAGGAATCGGGAAAGCTGATCACCGGACAGCTTGGCGGAAATTATATCGTCACCATGAACCCAGAAGACGGGAAGCCTAACGGCTGGGCTCTCATGGATACGGACAGCATGGAGACCGCGAAAAACATCTGGAGGGCTACCCTTGGCGGCATCGGGCATTACTCCGACGGGATCAACAGCACTCCCAATGTGGCCCTTACCATGGACGGAAAGATCAACGCCAGCATGATCCTCACAGGAGAACTGTGGGCCAATTTGATCAAAACGGGACGGATCGAATCCCAGCTTGGAAACGTGTATTTCGACCTGGACGCCAACGGCGGGAAGGGCGAGCTTGCGGCTTCTATACTCCGCGGCGTGGAAGATGGGAGCACCACCACGGCCAGGATCGGCCTTGGAACTTATATAGGAGGCGGAACCTATGAAGGCCTCGATGTATCTACTACATCCGGCGGTGGCGGTGGTATGACACTTGCTATTGACCGCGAGCGAGGAGATTATACCTTATCCAATGACGCAGAGTTGTCGTCAGGAGGCAATCTGACAATTCGGTCACAGGCTGTATCTACCAACCCCGGAGGAAACAACTCCATCTATATGACTGGGAACAGTACAACCGGAGAAGGGACGGTTGAGATTTGGAGAGGGAAGCGCAGCGGATCTGAGGCGATTTTGGTTGCTGATAATACGGCTACAACCCTCCGCTTCAACGATAAAGTCGTTTTAGGCGCATGGGACGATTTATTGAATTTGAACTGCAACGGGCAAGCCGTACTTATATCAGGTTCTGATACTACGGTCTTGAGATATAAAGGAAAAAATATTCTGTATGGTTCCTCCTCCCTTACACAGATCAGCAGGAATGGAAAGACCATACTAAATGCTAACAACACATCCACAACTGTTCGATTCGATGAGAAAAATATTTTATACGGATCGTCATCTGAAGTAAGCGTTAATCTGGCGGGAACCGCCGTATTGATAGCTAATAACAGTTCTACAGCCTTACGTATCAAAAACGGAAATTATATTTTGGGCGGAGACGATAGCGTAACATCTTTACGCTCTACCAATGGAAAGATCCAGTTTGAAACCGGAGGATACTCCAGAGCGTCCATAGAGCACGATGGTTCCGCCCGTTTCGGGGATCTGTACACCAACGGCGTCAAGGTCACGTCGGACCGGGAGAAGAAGGAGAATGTCAAAGCCGTTGGAGCCTCTGCGCTGGATATGGTGCATAGGGCGAAAACCTATGAGTATAACCTGGAGGGGGAAAACCAGAAGCGCGTAGGCATCATGTACGACGAGGCCCCGGAATGCATCCGCTCCGACGGGGATACCAAAGCAGTGGATCTGTACGGGATGACCGCGCTTCTGTGGAAAGCCGTACAGGAGCTGGAGCAAAAGATAGACGATATGAAGGAGGAAAAACATGGCGGATAAAACCATAGGCAGCTTGCCGGAAGCTACGGAGCTGGATTCTGAATCTCTGATGGTCACGGAACAATTGGGAGAGGCCCGGCGCGTGACCGGAGAGCTCCTTGCAGAGTACGCAAAAGCAGCGGCTCAGGAGGAAGCGGAAAAAGCCGAAACATATGCCCAAAACGCAGCGGAAAGCGCACAGACCGCTGAAGCAAAAGCCCAGGAGGCACAGCATGTGGCCACAAAGCCGCCGTATATCCAGGGGGAAAACTGGTGGGTCTGGGATGAAGAAAGCGGCTCGTATGTGGACAGCGGGATAGATGCAAGCGTATCTCTAGCGGTGGCCGAAACCGTAACCGGCGCCCCCGGGACAGAGGCGCTGGTGGAGAATATCGGCACTGCTTCCGATCTTCTTCTGCGGTTTACCATCCCCCGGGGAGAAAAGGGAGAGGTGGGGAGCGTCGACAGCGTGAACTCCCAAACGGGAGACGTAACGCTGCAGGCGGAGGATATCCCTTCCTCCGCGCCGGACGGCGAGGCAGCATGGACGGATACGCAGGCATATCTTGACGGTTTGAACGCCCGGGAAAAGGCTCTGGAGGCTTCCAAGGGCCAGCCGGGAGGTCTGGCAGTTCTGACTCCCGAGGGAAAGCTGGCCCAGATGCCCGACGCCTCCGACGTGGGGGCCGTCCCCACTGAGCGCACCGTCAACGGGAAACCCCTGTCGGCAGATATTACGCTGAATGCCTCCGATGTGGGTGCCCTCCCGGCGGAGGAAAAGGGGGCTGCAAACGGCCTCGCCACCCTGGACGCAGAGGGGAACCTTATGCAGTCCCACGCTGCAGGCTTTAAGCTGAGTGTGGCTCAGGGCGGCACGGGAGCCAGCGATCCGGTCAACGCCCGCTCGAATCTGGGGATGGGAGAACTGCTTTCGGAATCCGCTTATGAGAGCGTACATGCAAGCTATGGGTACCTGAGTTCCTTTTCTTTTTGGCGCGCCGGCATGTCCACTTTTGATTTTTTGGAAGCGATGCCCAATTATTCTCACATCAAGGTCATAGGCAACCCAGACGCCAATTTCTCGGACGCTCCCTGTGAGTACTGCCAGTACGAGCTGTTGAAAGGAAGCGCAAACTACAAGGCCGGATGGGCGCATATGGTCAGCAGCAACCCTGCTAACTCGCTGTTTCATTATTGCGCCGGTGCAGGCACGGAGGGATTCTGGGGGAAAGTGAACGTGACGAAAGTATAAAAAATTGGAAAGGATGGTACATATGAAAATCACGGAAATGCTTGTGAGCAACAAGACGGTACGGCCATACAGGGCCCTGAAGGAAACCCGGGGCCTGGTGGTGCACTATGTGGGCTGCAGCTGCAGGAGCGCCCGCCAGCTCAGGAACGCCCTGCAGAACAGCGCACGGGAAGCGTCGTATCAGTACTGCATCGATTACGACACGGGAGAGATCATCCGATGCCTGCCGGAAAACGAGGAAGCCTGGCACGTGGGCGCTTCCGAAGCCCTCTACACTGCCAAAAAAAGGGAAATCTGCGGCTCTGAGAACCCCAACGGGTATCTGGTGGGGATCGAGTGCTGCGTCCCCTCCATCGAGGACTGCGAACCGTCCGCCGTGCAGAGAAGGGCCCTGGCTGAATTCTGCGCTGATTTTTTGAGCCGTCACAGCATGAGCACGGACAAGCTCTATCTGCATCATGATATAGTGGAAAAGAACTGCCACAAATGGTTTGTGGAGCATCCGGACGACTGGCTGAGATTCAAGGGGGAAGTCCTTGCACTGCTGGGAAGCTCCTCTTCCGCTTCCCCTGCTCCCTCCGGCAGCATCTACCGGGTGCGGAAGAGCTGGGAGGATGCGGAATCCCAGAAAGGGGCCTTTACCAGCCTGGATAACGCCGCTGCGCTTGCCAAGAGCACGGGCCTCAAGGTATATGACGGCAACGGTAAGCAGGTATATCCGGCCCAGGGATCCGCCGCCCCCGTTCCTACTCCCGCGCCCGCTGTATACTACCGGGTGCGTACACAGGCCCACGGGTGGCTGCCGGAGGTCAAGGGCCTTGCGGATTATGCCGGATACCAGGACAGCCCCATTACAGATATAGCCGTCCGCGTGACAGCCGGAACGGTGAAATACCGTGTGCATGTGCTGGGTGCCGGCTGGCTCCCCTACGTAACCGGCTGCGATATCAACGACAGCGCCAACGGGTATGCAGGAAACGGCAAGGCTGTGGATGCTGTGGAGGTATACTACAGCACTCCCAAGGGCCAGACGGTGCGCAGGGCCAAGTATCGGGTCGCCCCCACCGGCGGCAATTATTACCCTTGGCAGTACGATAACGAGACCACAGGCGGCCAGGACGGTTATGCGGGCAGCTACGGCCGCAGGATCGGCAGACTGCAGATCACGCTGGAGTGAGGCGGGGCCCATGGGATGGATCGAGGACATAGCTACTCTCTGCGGTTACATATCGGTGATCATCGCCCTTGCGGGGACCATCTGGCGGCTGTCAAAGCCTCTGAAGGATATCATCCAGCGCCTGGAAAGGGTGGAGCGTCACCAGCGTAACGATTATCTCTGCACCCTGCGCCTCACGATCATGAGCGAGGAGATGCCCGTAGAGGAACGCCTGAAAGCAGGCGAGGAATACGTCAAAGAGGGCGGCAACGGCGCTGTAAAGGCCCGTTACCAGCTCCTTATCAAGGAATACCAGAAAGACATAGGAGGAAATGAAAATGGAAGCGATCATGAATTATATAACCCCTGAACTGCTGGTGCTGGTGCCCGTGCTGTATTTTGTCGGGATGGGCCTAAAAAAAGCCGGATGGTTCGCGGATAATCTGATTCCTGCTGCTCTGGGCTGTGCCGGGGTAGTGTTATCCCTTTTGTATGTGTTAGCGGCTTCGCCCCTTTCCGGTTGGCAGGATGGACTTCTGGCGGCGTTCACGGCCATTGTGCAGGGCGTTCTCTGCGCCGGATGCTCTGTATTTATCAACCAGCTTGTTAAGCAGGCAAAAAAAGAGTAATATGCAGTATATGATTGTCCCCTCCTGGTTTTCTCCGGGAGGGGATTTTTCTTTGTGGTTATTTTTCACAGATTCTTGCGCGGAGGGATCCCTTGCTGTATGCTGGATACGGCAAAATTTTCCAGAGGGGGAACGTCCGGACAACAGGAAGGAAGTGAAACCATGAAACAGGAGTATACCCCTCTCGACCAGGACACCCTTACCAGGCTTGTCTATATCCATGATGACGAGATCACTGAGCTGACGCAGAAGCTCCTTGCATTGGAAGAAATCTTACATCGGATGGATGCGGAAGAGCTAAAAAACGAGGTGTAATAAAGGTGTAGTAAAAAATAATTTCCCCATTTTTAAGGCTATTAAAGCATATTGAATACAAAAGAAAACCGCATTGCGTAGGCCTCAAAAATGGCTTTACAATGCGGTTCTGGCGGAGAAAGAGGGATTTGAACCCTCGCGCCGGTTACCCGACCTACTCCCT
>URRG01000133.1 GCA_900550095.1 uncultured Oscillospiraceae bacterium | reverse complement strand
TGATTGAGCGTAAAAAAGAAAAAGCCGGACAATAATGTCCGGCCATTCGTTTAATTTCTTTTCATTGCTTTTTCCAGCGCTATAGCATAGGCAAGGAGCTTTTTTAAATATTCTTCACTGTTTCTTTTTAGTAAAGACATTATTTCCTCTTTCATGGATTCCTTTTTTATGTACATAAAAGCCCCTCCCTAATGTTAATTAGTAAAAAATGTTGTATTTGCATTATAGTACGTTTGTTCTACGATTGCAAGTCCTATATTTATTTTTTAAATTATTTTAAAAATCCGCTAATTGATATCTACTAATAATAATTATAATGACACTTCGATGGAGTTTCAACTGTTTGTGATTATTGGTCACAGGAAAAACATGGGTAAAATTTCGTGATATTATATTATGATTTTTATAATCCCTTTTACTGTTTAGTTAAATTGGAGTGTATTTTTCTTTGCGAAGCAAAATGAAAGGAATCCTAAATATAGCATTAAATATCAATAAACCGTGACAAGTATTATTTGCCCCTTTCTCGTTGCGCTGAAGCATGCAGATTTCTTTTGCCATGTCGATGGTCAGTTGGGCATCCTGAGCCGGACGGCCTCCGTCTGAGGTTTTACTCAAAAATGAGTAAAAGTCCTGCCCCTCGGAAAATCCATATTCGCACATCCGGCGAAACCAATCGTTGTAGCGGGTTTCAATTCCCAAAAACTCATGTAATTCCCGGGCTGATACAGTTGGGCGATCACTGTCGTATATGATTTTGATTAATTCGTTCATATGTACACCTCAATGTGCAGAGTGCCGGAGCTTACCCGGCTATTCGTCCTCTGCGTATTTGAGCGCCGTTTCGGCGGTAACGTTACGGTTACATCATAAAACGATCAAAAACATTTGTATAGCGGCAGAAATCACAAGGTTTTCCATATGCGGATTCTCGAATGTGCATGGTAATCTGCAGATGGAAACTCTACAATGTTTTATAAAGTTTTTGACAACTTTTCTGAATTCGTCATTGTGACGAATTCAATCATAAAAAATTCCTACCGGCGGCAACCGATAGGAAAAATGGAGGTGAAACCTGTGCTGTGCAGAAAATGCGGCAAAGAGATTCCAGAGGGGTCGTCGTTCTGTAATATCTGCGGGGCTTCCCAGAAGCCCCCTCCCCCGCGCCGTCCAAAGCAAAGAGGGAACGGCACAGGGACGGTCATAAAGCTGCCCAATGGAAAATACAAGGCGGTTGTGGTACTGGAGTACTTCCGTAAGGAAAACGGGAAAATGGGCCGTAAACTGGCCACAAAAACATGCGCCCGGAAGTCGGATGCAGTGGCCGCTCTGCCGGAGCTGCGCAGGGAAAAACCGCAAAAGCGGGAGATCACCCTGCAGGAGCTATATGACATATACACCAAGACCACAGATTATATAAGCCTCTCCCATTCTCAGCAGGACAAGCTGGAATACGCCTGGAACCGGCTGAAGCCCTTAGCCCGCCGCGCCATAGACAGCCTAACCGTGGAAGAGATGCAGGATGTCATAGACAGCGCGGTACAGACCTATTATCCCGCCCGGGATATGAAAGTAATGCTCTCTCATCTCTATGAGCTTGCCAAAAAACGGGAATACGTTACCTATAACAAAACGGAAAATCTGGATCTTCCCGCCCTGAAGAAGGCGAAGAAGGACAGCTTCATAGAGGAAGAGATTGCCCTTTTCTGGAAAGATTACCAGGAAGGCAATGCTTTCACGGGTTACATCCTGATCCTGGTATACACGGGCATGCGGTACGGGGAGCTGGCCCGTGTCAAGCTGGAGGATATCTACCCGAAAGAACAGTATATAAGGGGCGGCATCAAATCCGCTGCAGGCCGGGACAGAGTAATTCCATTGGGCTCTAAAATACTTCCGGTGGTGCAAGCCCTTATGCAGGGCAAGCGAAAAAAACTGCTGGAGATGAATGAGGATAACTGGTATAAAGCATATTGGGATACCATAGACCGGCTGAAGCTGAGGCGGTTGAATCCTCATTGCTGCCGTCATACCTGGTTCACAAGAATGGCAGCTGCGGGGGTTCCTCCGGCTCTGATTGCAGAAGCGGGCGGTCATGCAGATATCAATGTGGCATACAAAAATTACATCCATACGCCCACAAAAGAGTTGATAGCCGCAGCCGAAAAAATATAGCTATTACACTTCTACTACACCTTTTTGTAATTTTTTTAGCTTGATTTCTATATTTTTTATTCCCCTGCTAAGGGAGTAGGTCGGGTAACCGGCGCGAGGGTTCAAATCCCTCTTTCTCCGCCAGACCTGCGGTCAGCAATTCGCGGCCGCAGGTTTTTCTATTTTGAAGTTCTGTGCCCGCGCTTATGGCAGAGAGCTGTTTCGTAACGGTCAAACAGAAAGAGACATGCAAATGCATGTCTCTTTTTCTTTACGCCATCAAAAAAGCAAGATACATCCGGCAGTCGAACCAGCAACTCAATAAAAGGCATTGACGCCGCCCCCCTCCCAGCATCAACGAATAAAGAAAAAGAGATTTGCAAAGGGGGCGGCAAGTTCCTGCCAAAACAAATTGCGCAAGTACAGGCAATGCAGAATAACGAACCTTAAAATGTGACGGACAGTGTGCCCCATAGGAGCCCTGCCCTAAAAGTACACTCTTTTAGAAGTTGCAGCAGGGGGATATAACAGGGCCCATGCAGCCGTGCAGCCCACGCGTTCAATGCGTGGGGTTGATTGCAGCAAATACAATTCACCCCGTACGAGCTGAATTTTCAACCGCTGCAGACGGCGAAAAAGTCATCTATCCAACCACTAAAAGCTTTGAAAGAAAGGTTTCTCCTCAAACAGGGAACATATCCGGACTTTCAGTTTCTCTCTGTCATTGTTTCGATCTTCCATGCTGTCGCGTTCCAAGAAATGATTGTAACGGCTCTCCCGCTGCTGCGCAGTATACTCCTCATAGACCTCTTCCGGCAGCAAATCATACATAGTATTGTCGATCATGATCTCCGCTTTCCGCCAAATATTCTGATCAATCAATACGACATCCTGGTCTACGCCGGTTTTTCCTTCGAACCACGGCTGGGTTTCCAATGTTTCTTGGATACTGCAAACAACATATTCTACAAATTGATTTGTAAGATCGTCTTCCAAAAATGTACTCAGCTCATATTCACAATAGTCTATGATCTCATCCACAGGCATATCCTCCGGGATTTTCTGAACTAAGAGGTCAAACTGGGATCGATTATACCGCTCACAGAAAAACACTTCAAAATTCCCTATCTCACTGAGCATGCGGTTTTCCACATACTCCGCAGCCTTTTGCTTGAAGAACGCTACATCATACGTATATTTCGGCGAAGGAGAAGATAATACGGACCACATAAGAGACAGCACCTGAAGCAACTCGCTGGAACGACGGGCCGTCTGCATCATGCCTTCTACAAAAGCATTGTCCGCCAGCTGGCGTTCTATCTGGTAATACGAAAACAGAGGCTCCGAAAACAACGGTACAATACACCGCAGACAGCTGTCGATTATAAACGGATGATAGAGGCTGAGAACCCTTTTTCGAAACAATTCAAGCAGCCGGTCTCGATATGCGTCATCCATCAAAGGCTGCCGTATAATACATAAATAGAGCAGAATATTTCCTAAACTTCCCTCCTCTTCAAACTGCAGATTCAAAAGAGAGTGGTCTTGAAATTTTTGTTCTATCAATCCAAGCAATTCTGGAGACTCTAGGATATCCTGAAAATAGTTCTCTTGAAACACCTTATAGATTTGCTCAAAATAAACTGCAGAAGCGGGAACAGCTTCCCGCTCCAGCCGATGGCGGCGGATATACTGAGAGAGAAAATCGTTGACAGAGGGATTCAAAACAGAAATCTTCCGTGTTGTACCCAGAGTTTGGCAAATCATGGAACGGTTCAACCGATTTAATACGTTTTCTATCTGATCGACTGTTTTATCGATTTCCGGCATATTTTTGATTCGTGCAATATAACATGCCTCTAATACAGAATATTCTATCTCCGTATTCGTCAATGAATATAAGGTAGTCAATAGAATACGATCTTCAGAACGAAGATTCTGTTCAAACTCCTGCTTCCAAATAGCCGCCGGATCATTGAGGGAATCCATCAGCCTTTCATAAAATTCTTTCGCTCCTTTGCAGCTGTCGGTATCCATCATTCCAATAATCCGGGGATTGAAATTCTTGTGGCGGATAATATCCCAATACCTTTTTTCAGAGGCAACATACCGGTAAAACTCCGGCCTGTCGGCACACTGCTTCAACAAATGATTTTGGAGAATCCGTGCCTTCTCGTACTCCGACAGATCATCCACCCGGATCTTTTTGACAGTTGACAGGATTTTGGAAAAGAGAGGGATATTTCGCTGAGCTTCCTGCAGAATCGTAATACGAGAATTCAAAAGAATCCATTTATTTTTGCTTCGCCGTACGAATTGCAGAAGCGTCTCCAGTTCGCCTGCTCTGCCCGGATCCATCGTAACATACAGTTGACCGAGAAAATCGTCCAGCAGGATCAGTTCAGGCGTATCGTCCTGTGTAAGGACGGCCTTCATATCGCACAATTTACCGTCCGTCGTGTAGTGTACCCGATATCCCCGCTGTGCAAACTCCAGAGCAACCCGACGGGAAATAACGGTTTTGCCCGTGCCTGGAGCTCCTTGCAGAAGGACCGCATGTTCACGTTCCAGCAGTTCCATACACTCGCAATAGCTTTCAGTAGGAACAAATTCGCTGAACGACTGGATGTTCAAGAGTATTTCTCTCGTATCAAAATCAATATGTTTGTAAAGGGCTTTGCTGAGGATTTCTATGGAAAAATTCCAAAGCTTCGGGTATTTTTCAAGGACATCCCGATATTCTTCTTTTTGAAGCAGTTCATCTATTTCGGCCAACGTAAATATATGACCGAAGCCGAATCCTGTAAACGGCCGAAACAAGCTAATGATTTTTTCCTGGCATTTTCTCGTAAGATTTTTGGATATAAACAAATAGTAGGCCTCGGGCCGCACTTTTTCTATATGCGCCTTTTCCTTTTCTAACTGGCGCATCAGTTGACCAACGGGAGTGAACATATACCGCTTGGCCTGCCCTACAATGCATGGGTGCTGAAAGCTATCTGTAAAATCCATGCCTTCATCATACGGGCCGTCCGCCAGATACAGCCTCTTTTTGACAATTTTCTGCAGGATATCCCGAGACAATTCCGCGAATTCCCTGGGTTCCAATGCAATAAAATTCAGCATATGCAGCCACCTTCAGTCGATCTATATTGTACGGCATATTTTAAAAGTATATAATAGATGCCGCACTTCTTACACTTGCAGCGTTGGTTTCCTGATCCATTGCACCCTGCCTTTATCTGGTTTTCTGTCTTTCCACATTTCGGGCACTTTTCCATATCTCTTCTGTTCTCTTTTTCATATTCCTTATTATATCACAACATCTTTCTTTTTTTGGATACTTCCGATACCGGTACGCCTTTTAAAAGATTCGGCTTTGACAGCAGGTAGGTTTTTGCAATAATCCAAAAAGACAATACGTTTTTCTACATGTCTTTTTCTTCGCTTTCCCGCTCAGCCCCTCTCCCGCTTTCGAAATGATTGCAGTCCCATATGGAAAATCCTTGTAAAAGACCGATCTTCATTTCTGCCGGCGGGAACAGGCTCTATAGAACTGAAGCAAGCGGTTCCGCCTTCTTTTTCCGTCCCCGCGGCGCATAGCCGACTATTTTCTATGCGAACGCCCAGTCCAGACAGCTGGAAAGCCCTGTATGCTGTACCGCAGCACAGCATACAGGGCTTTCTATGACATATAACGCTGTGCGCCGCCCCCAAAAAAGAGACTTTATCCGCAGGCATGGGTGTGCAGCCAGTCTGATAAGAAGCGGGCGGATTCCCGTATATATTCCATCTGATCCGTTGCGCCGAAATGCTCCGCCGCCAAAAAGCCGCCGTACCCCATGTCCAGGAGCCTTTGCAGCACTTCTCCCATGGGCAGATATCCCTTCCCAACAGGGGCGGGAAGAAGCCCTCTGCTGTATACGCCCCTAGGAGCCTTTGGATCCGGGGCCCTGTCCTTGCAGTGGACATGCGCGATATATCTCTGGAGAACGCCAAAGGCATCCAGAACATTTTCATCGCTGTATACGAAATTTCCCGTATCCAGCGTATAGTGAAGGCCGGGGGTGTTCTCCATAAACCATAAAAGCTGATATATTCCGGAAAAAGGCGCCGTATATCCGTCGAAATCCTCCAGGGTGAGAACGATTCCCTTCCCCGCTGCAAAAGAACCGCCGCTCAATCCTGACTGGTCAGACAAAGGGCGGCAGATTGCGGCTCTCTTTACTCCCTACGGCGACCGTGAATATCAGGGCGATTTTCTCTATCGTACCCGGTTGCATGGTGAAGATGGCATTTCATTTTTCTTTGATGAAGGCTATACCTACATTCCCTGGAACGGGCTGGCGTTTTTACTGGATGCCATGATCGAGGATGGCGACTATCCCAATCCTGTTGTAGAGGAGCAGCCTGACCCCATCGGGGATTATAACATCCCTGATGAAGTTGATGAAATGGGCGGTCCTCACC
>URRG01000132.1 GCA_900550095.1 uncultured Oscillospiraceae bacterium | reverse complement strand
CCCTTCCCGCATACAATGGAATCACAAAGCCCGCGGGTTCCGCGATACAAATTGACAATAAGGGCCCCAGGACTGTGACCTTAAGGAAGAGCTGACGGCCTATTGTCAAAATCATCAAAATTCTAAAATCCGAACGAACACATCCGCGGCACCGCCGGGGCCGGCAAATGTTTAAGAGCCTATCTACAGTGCGCTCAAAGGAGGCGGAGGTATGGATTTTTTTGCAGTGACCGTCTGGGATCATCCTATAGAGAACTATCCTTTCATTATAGAAAGAGAAGAACTGCGGGAGCTGCGGCAGGGCCTGCTTGCATCCCCCTCCCATACCGCCGCCATACAAGGCGCTTACGGGGTGGGAAAAACCTTTCTCGCCAAGCTGTATTCAGAAAAGTACCGCGCGGAGTATCCCGGTGGAATACAGTATTTTTCATCGCCCCTGGAAGCTCAGGACTATATAGAACGCGGTTTGGAGCCGGCGCGGGGCGGCGGGCCGGCTCTGTATATCATAGACGAGACGGCGTCCCTTCGCTATGATACGTTTAATCTGCGTAAATTCAATGATAAATATATCCGTTTATTCGAGAACTCAAACATACATGTCCTTTTGATTGGACAAACGGTGCCGGAAATCCTCATCCGGGGCGGAGCCGCGATAGATTTGAAGGCTATGACAGAGGAAGAGCTCCATTCTTATATGAGAAGCTATATACAGGAGCTAGCCGTACCGGAAGACATATGGGCCGACGCGGTCAAAAAATCACAGGGAAACATGCGGGAGCTTTACAGCATCCTGTATTTACTGCAGGAAAACAAAATTTCCGATTTCAAAAGCATCATACACCAAAGCGGCATTTTAGGTGCTGACGGCCGTCCTCTGAAGAAAAAAGGCAATCCAATAGAAATCGACGTCAGAACCGTAAATGTGCGCTTACTGGATGAACTCGCGCGAAACCCGGAGCTGCTGTATTCCCTTACTTCCAGGCAGCTGGAATTTCTAATTGCCGGCCTGATCGAAAAAGAAGGATACCATGTCATGGTGACGAAGGCCACCAGAGACGGCGGCGCAGATATTTATGCAGCGAAAAAGGACCGCGTGGGCTCCTTTCTATTTCTGGTCGAATGCAAAAAGAACAGTCCCACTAACCGCGTTGGGGTGAATGTGGTCCGGAATCTGTACGGGGTCATGCAGCACGAACGGGCTACCTACTCGATGGTGGCGACCACTTCCTTTTTTACGAAAGGCGCCGTCGAATTTCAGAAAACAATCCCTCATCAAATGTCCCTGTGCGATTATTACAAGCTTATAAAGTGGCTGCGCGCCCATACATAGAAAAAATCCCAGAAAACCGGAACGTATATATTGGAATGCAAAGGAGCCTTGCTGTGAATATTGTGCTGTTAGAGGACATGGTCAAAACAAATTTGGAAAAATGCCTTAATAAGGCCGAAAAGCAGTTTTACCGGCAGGACGGGGAACTGGTCGCTCAGAGGCCCAAAGGAACGGATAGCGATCATCACGCGGCTGAGCGCTCTGTCGTATTCAGATACGGCATATATCTTTTCAGAGCGTTAAAGGAAAACGACCTGCTCTGCAATTTCCATATAGACTGCGAATATAACCTGGATATGGACGGATTTAAATCCATGCACGGACACCTGTGCTACCCCGATTTGATTATCCATAAAAGAGGAAGCAATGAATTCAACCTGTTGATCGTGGAATGCAAGGGGTGGTGGAGCACCCCTGCCAGCGCGGAGGAAGTGAAAAACAAAATCCGCTTTTTTATGGATCCCCACGAAAAATATACATACAGCTACGGTTTGCTGCTGACGTTCGGCAAACACGCCATCCGTTATGAATGGATCGAACCGTAACTATACGCATAAGAGAGGAGCCCGTCTGTCCGTCTTTTTGACATAAAAGGGATACAGACAGGAGCCTTACATAGGGATCTGCCGGCGTTCACGCCCGCAGATATCAGGAATGAGGATAGTATAAGAGATTTGCCGGAAGGAACTCCCGCCGACGGACGCAAAACAAACCGGTTTCCTTTTAGCAGGTCTCAATGAAAGTTCCCGCCTGTATGCCGGCATGCTGCATCTTTGAAACCTGTTTATCAAAAACACCAAAGGGAAGGAAAATCTGCATGTATCAAAAAAGCGATCTTCTGCGCGGCCTGCGGGCGCTCGGCATTTCCTCCGGAGACACACTGCTGGTGCATTCCTCCATGAAGGCTGTGGGCCAGGTGGAGGGCGGCGCGGACACAGTGCTGGACGCCCTGACGGAAGCTGTATCCGAAGGGCTTTTGATCCTGCCCACACACAGCTGGGCCTCTATGGGAGAAAACCACCTGCTCTTCGACCCTCTTGCAGAACCCTCCTGCGTGGGGGTGCTCACCAATCTGTTCTTTAAACGCCCGGGGGTGCTGCGTTCCCTGCACGCTACTCATTCCGTAGCGGCCTTTGGCAAAGACGCTGCAGAGTATGTGGCGGGCGAAGAACATGTGCATACCCCCTGCGCCCGGGAAGGGTGCTGGGGCAAGCTTCTGGACAGGCGTGCCAAAATTCTTTTCCTGGGGTGCGGACTCTTCCGCAACACATTCCTGCACGGCGTGGAGGAATGGAACGGGATCGAAAACCGCCTGACTCCCTATAGGGTGCCGTTTCAGGTTTTGGTTCCCGGCGGCGAGATCGTCGATATGCCGCTCCACCGCCACTACTGCCCCACCTGCCCGGACATATCACAGAATTATATCAAGATGGAGCCTGTCTTCCTGAAGCTCGGCGCTGCAAAAGAAGGCCGGGTGGGCGAAGCCCGCAGCGTTTTATGCGATGCAGCGTCAATGGAAGAAATCACCAGCCGGCTTCTCAAACGCAATCCCGATTTGTTCGGGAACATGGTTCCCGTACCGAAAAGCTGGTACTGAGGCTCAAGACGCTTTTTGCAGTCCGGAAAAACAGAATTTTGTAAAACTATGCCCTCCATGCAGACCACAGTTCTGCCGTCCGGCGGCGGAGCGCCGCCTGCACAGGCCATCCCGGCAGACAGCGGCAGATAGAGAGATATACATCTATACAGCCGCCAGCCGCCTATTACGCCCAACATATTCAGCAGAGAGCCGGATGCCTGTACAGCCGGCTTCCTGCTTTTTGCCGTTGTACGCTCCCCGGCAGCCCTTCATTTGCAGAACCTCCGGGGAGATACCTCATAGCAGCGCCGGATCACGGCGGCGCAGATCCTCTGGTGGTATTCCAAATATATCTTTTTCCGCTTCTTCTCAATGCTCAGCTTTTCCCGCATCTCTTTCCACTGGGGGCAGGTTTTATGGCATCCCTCCTGGTAAAAAGCGCATCCTTCACGGCAGGGAAGCATACGGCAGGTCTCCTTTCCAGATCTAAGACGGATATTTCCGGCGGCGCCGCTGCTCCGTCCAGGAAAAAGTCTGCCAGAGCATTCCTGCATTCCCTTGAGGCAAACCATACCGTCCCAGAGCACAGCTTTCGTTCCATCGCCGCAGAAATATATTTTCTATTTCCAAAAATTCCGATCCGATCTTCTTCATACATATGCGGAAAGAAACGTCTCGTATGCGCAGGACGGAAGAATTGCACAACACAATGCGCCTCCCTCCACACACAGCTTCCAAACCACAGCAGCGCCTATAGCAGGACACGCAAACGACATGGGCCGAAACAAGAACTCAGGCGGAAGCCCCCCAGCGGCTCTCCCTGAAAGCTTCTCAAACTCTTCTTTTCACAGATTCGGCTTCTTTTTAAAGCGCCGCCTCAGCATTTGCAAAATTATTCGCAGGCCGGAGAGCGGTCCTTTCTTTGGCGCTGTTTTCCGGAAAGAACCCAGCCCGCGCTCTCTTGCCTTTTTCTCTACAGCCGTTTCTCCAAAAGCCGGAGATTTCCGAATGAGGCGAGAAACAGGTATGTGAAATTCCATAAATCCATGTTAAAAATCAGCATAATTCTTGGTGGATTATGAAGCTCCTTTTTTGTTGCTTCACGTCGAAAGAAATGGTATAGTTATACTATAGTTTATGAATAATCTTTGAATGAGATGTAAAACTTTTTCTGCCTCCAGAATATTCTTCTGGACAAAACATTTCGTAACAACGTCGTGGATGGTCTTGCCGGGAAGCCGGGAATGCGGTTTCAGAGCCCGCAGACATCCTTTGGTAAAGAGGGCATGGGAGTATTGCAGGAAGATTCTTTCGCGGTCTGAAACCGTGAAAAGCCTGCCCGCTTTCTTCCAGGCGTGACGCCTAGAATTGTGGATTCCGGGCGCTTTTTATTTTCCCCGCATCCCAGCGGTATAAACCGGCGGAAAGCCTTACCCAAAAGGGCAGCAGGCGGCCTGCCGGATGTATAAATCAAAACTGTAAAGAAGGAGAACGGAAATGGAAAAGTTTTTTAAACTGAAGGAACACGGCACGAACACCCGCACCGAAATCGTCGCCGGCGTTACCACCTTCCTGGCGATGGCGTATATTCTCGCCGTCAACCCCTCCATGCTGGCGGAAGCCGGAATGGATTCCGGCGCTGTCTTCACCGCCACAGCCGTTTCGGCGGCTTTCGCCACCCTGATCATGGCGTTTTACGCGAATTATCCTGTGGCGCTGGCTTCCGGCATGGGCCTCAACGCCTATTTTGCCTATACGGTATGTCCCGAACTGGTAAAAATGGGCGTTACCGATCCCTGGAAAATCGCTCTGACCGCGATTCTGGTGGAAGGCATCATTTTCATCCTGCTCTCTTTGGTTAAATTCCGTGAGCAGCTGGTAAACAACGTGCCCGCCAACCTGAAATACGGCATCACCGCCGGTATCGGCCTCTTTATTACGCTGGTAGGCCTCAAGGGCGCGGGCTTTGTCACCACAGACGCTTTCGCCGTAGTGGCGGAAGACGGAACTGCAAGCGTTTCCTCCTCGACACTGGTAGCTCTCGGCGATGTGGGCAGTGCGCCTGTGGCGCTCGCCTTTGTGGGCCTGATCCTCATCGGAATCCTTTGGCACTTCCGTGTGAAGGGCGCTATTCTGCTGGGTATTCTGGGCACCTGGGTGCTGGGCATGATAGCCCAGGCTACCGGCTGGTATCAGGGCGCTTCCGTTCTTCCGGATTTTTCCGGCGGAATCTCTTCCTTCCTGCCTCCTTCGCTGGCCCCCACCTTCTTCCAGTTCGATTTCGGATTTGTAGCCGGCCATGTGCTTCAGTTCGCCGTGATCGTCTTTGCGTTCCTGTTTGTGGATCTGTTTGACACGGTGGGAACCCTCATCGGCGTCGCCGACCAGGGCGGTCTTCTGGATAAGGACGGCAAGCTCCCCAAGGCCGGAAAGGCTCTCATGTCCGACGCTATCGGCACCGTGGCGGGCGCCGTGCTGGGCACCTCCACCGTGACCAGCTATGTAGAATCCACTGCAGGCGTAGCTGCCGGCGGGCGGACGGGTCTCACAGCTCTCTCTACGGCTGTGATGTTCATCCTGGCCCTGTTCCTCTCCCCCATCTTCCTGGCGATCCCCGGTTTTGCCACTGCCCCCGCTCTGGTATTTGTAGGCCTGATGATGATGAAATCCGTTCTCAAAATGCATTTCGACGGCGATATTGCTGATTCTATCGGCGGCTTCGTGGCGGTCATCTTCATGCCCTTCACCTATTCCATTGCCAACGGCATCATGTTCGGCATCCTGGCATGGGTATTCTTGAAGATCTTTACCGGCAAGATTAAGGACATCCATCCCGTCATGTGGGTTTCTGCCGCGCTCTTTGTGCTGCGTATCCTGACTCTGGTGGTTCCTGCCCTTTCTATCTGATCGAACCGGCCTATATTCTTTCATAAAAGGATCTCCGGAGTCTCCGGAGATCCTTTTATATTGTTCGCGCATACTTATACGCCCTCTTCCCGTTTCCCGCCTGAAGGAACCGGGAATTTTTTATCCCTTTCTCCCATTCACGCCCGGAAAATCAAACTTCGTATTGACAGGGAGGTTTAGCCGCTATATAATTTGTTTGTCTAACTAATTAATTTTGGAGGTGCTCCCATGGAATCCTTTGAGTCCCAGCTGAACGACCTTCTCATGCGCGCCTACCGTTCCATTGAGCTGATCGAAGAGCAGCAGCTGGCCAATATTGAGCGCCTGAATCTGACCATAGGGGAAATCCATCTTCTGGAAGCGGTGGGAAGCCCGCGGAGCCATCCGGAGGGAAAGACCATCAGCGAGATTTCTGAGGATCTGCAGATCAGCCTCCCCTCTGTCACGCTGGCCATCAACAAACTTCTGAAAAAAGGATTCGTGGAAAAGCGACGCAGCGAAAAAGACGGCCGGAGGGTCCACGTCCTTCTCACCCATTCGGGGGAAACAGCCAACCGCGCCCACGCCCTTTTTCACCACCGGATGGCCGCCTCTATATCGGACGGTCTTACAGAGGATGAAAAAAGCGCCATGCTGCGGGGAATGGCGAAGCTCAACTGCTTTCTGAACGAAAGCCTCCATAAAAAGACCCGCTCCCCCAGGCACACACTCTCATTGAAAGAAGGCGGCAACCCATGAGTTTTTCTATCTTAGGCGCCGGAAGCGCCCTGCCCTCCTGCGTAAAGACCAACGACGATCTGGCGCAGATTCTGGATACAAGCGACCGCTGGATCTACACCC
>URRG01000131.1 GCA_900550095.1 uncultured Oscillospiraceae bacterium | reverse complement strand
ACGGCTATGCGGCTGTCGTCCTTATAGCGGGAAACGATATCGTGGGTGAAATCGCGGACGGTGCTGCGAAGGTCGTTCCACAGCTCGGTGCCTCCATGCACGTCGCACATGTTTTCATATGTCCAGCCGCCGTCGTGGACACCCGGACGGAAATGGATGATAAAGGGATTTTCCAGCTTGCCTTCCGTTCCCGGCAGTACGCAGCGGTTGGGCTGCAGGGTCATCATGATGGAAAATCCCATGGAAGAGGCAAGCGTCAGGAATTTGTCAAGATTGCGGTAGGTTTCTTCCCTCCTGGTCTGCCACTGGCAGGTGGCCATAAAAATACGGAAGCTGTTGAGACCCAGTTCCTTGGCGTAATTCAGTTCCTGCTCGATGGTTTTTTCCCGGTAGTTCTGCCACATTTCAATATAGCTGTAGCAGTAGGCCGGAACGTAATTGCATCCCCGGATGACGCCCAGCTCCTGCATATACGCTTCTGCACGCTCAGGGCTCCACCGAAGATCCTTCAGCTGCTGCCTTGTCATTGCCGTTTCTCTCCCTTTCAGATGTACTTTTGAATTGCCGTTCAAATTCCGAAGGGGGCCTCCCGCCCGGCGCCGCCGGAAAAAGAGGCTTCCTCGTCGGTTCCTTTCAACCAGAATATAGCACGGAAAGGAAAGGGTTCCAACTGCAAATCTCTACCGGAATCCTGCACTTTCCGACCTGATGCCAAAGGCCGGCAGAAAGCGGACGGAAAAATCCTCCGCCTTCCCATTGAGGAAGGCGGAGGATTTTATAGATAGGGAAGAAAGACGATGAATAGAACTAAATGTACAAATCGCGTAACTGGAAAGAACGATTACAGAGCGAGGTATTCATCCCAGCGTTCCTGATACATTTCTACGAGAGTTTCGGAACCGAGGGTCTTGCACTGCTCAACATAAGAATTCCAGCTGTTGTCGTCGATTCCCTGAAGGATAAAGGTGGAAAGCATATTATCCGTATATTTGCGCAGTTCGGTATCGATGTCGGTAAAGGTTGCGGTTTTGTCCTCATCAAAGCTGAGAGAGCTGGGCCATGTCTGCACAGCGTGGTTCATATAGACGTTGTTGTTGGCATTGCCGCGGTCGATAAACTGCTGAACGGTGTTCTGCTTCAGAGCGGCCATTCCGTCCCCGCCCAGATTCCAGTAGACAGAATTGCCGACGGGAGAATAGCGTCCGATCAAAGCGGTGTTGACGGCCTCTCCGTCAGGGGTTTCAGCCATTTCGGTCCATGCGGTCTTTTCGTCGTTCTGCCATTTCCAGCTGATGTTTTCTTCACCGAAGCGGGCGCTGACGGCTCTTTCACCGGCGTCAAGGAACGTATCGACCCAACGGATGGTAGCCTCGGGATACTTGTTGTTGGACATGATAGTGAAGCAGTTGGCCGTAACGCCTGTTACCAGACCGGGCTTTGCAGCGACCTGCCCTTCAAAGGCGTCGATAATCACATAATTGTTCTTTTCGGTTTCGCCGTTGTTCAGTTCCAGCCAGCTGAATGCCGCCGTCATACCGATTCCTTCGTCCGAACGTGATTTGGCCCAGAACTGGTTGTCGTTCTGTGTGAAGGTTTCTCCATCCAGGAGCCCCTCTTTGTAGAGTTTGTTGAAGAATTCCAGACCTTCCCGATATTCTTCCGTAGTAGGGACAAAGATGACCTTGTCGTCCACGATATTTACATGGGAGTTGTCGTCCGCCACGCCGAACATGCCGAAGAAATTGCAGAGGCTGTTGCTTCCGCTGACAACGTTGGCGCTCTGGAACTGCCGCAGAGAGAAGCATACTTCGTCTCCTGCCACACCGTTGCCGTTGGCGTCCTTCTCCTTGAAGGTTTTGAGCATGTTGTAGAATTCATCCACATTTGTGGGAGCTTTCAGCCCTACGCGGTCCAGCCAGGTCTGGTTCACGATCATCAGGCTGGGAATACGGGTGCCCAGAGCTTCATCCACTTTGGGAAGGGAATAGATCTTGCCGTCGGAATACACGATCTGTTTTCTGAGATCGTCTCTGTTTTCCAGCCATTCCATAGCGTTGGGAGCATATTCCGCAAGAAGATCGGTGAGTTCGACGATCATTCCCTGCTGGCCGTATTTCAGCACGATGTTGTTGGGGATCGTGCCGCCGTAAAATGCGTCGGGGAGATTGGAGTTTGAAGAGATCATCAGCTTGACCTTGTCGGCCCACGCTTCTCCGTTGATTTCCTCCCATTCGATATGGATGCCGGATTCTTTCTCATATTCCTGGAACATCTTCATCTCGGAATATCCGTTCTGATAGTTCTCGTCCAGAGGGGCTGCAAAGCGGAGAGTGATCGATTCATTTACGATAGGGAAGCCGGTTTTGTTTAAATACGAGAGATCATCGCCAGAACCGGAACCTTCGCTGCTGCCGGAGGAACTTCCGCTTTCGGCGCCTCCGCTGGGACCGCATCCGGCAGCAACGCTGAGAAGCATGGCTGCGGATAAGAGTGCTGTGACTAGTCTCTTTCTCATGTTCATCTTCCTTTCATGTTAGGGTTGCTGTATCTTACGGAATACACATCCGTTGGGAACGAGGATTGGCTGGTCAGCCCTTTACGGAACCGATCATAACGCCTTTCACGAAGTACTTCTGTGCAAAGGGATACATAATCAGGACCGGTACAGAGGAAACGACGATCACACCGTATTTGATAAGTTCGGCATATCTCTGACGTTCCAGAGAATCCGCCAGCTGCCCTTCCGACGTTATCACATCTGTCAGACGGTTCTGAAGCAAGATTTCCCGAAGGACCAGCTGCAGAGGATAGTATTCCTTATTCGAGAGATACATCATGGCGTTGAAATAGGAATTCCACTGTCCTACCGCGTAGAAAACCACCATAACGGCGATAATAGCTTTGGAAAGCGGTATAGCGATGCGGAAAAAGAATTGGAACACTCCGCAGCCATCTATTTCAGCCGCTTCAAAGAGTTCATCCGGCAGATTGCTTTGGAAGAAGGTCCTGCAAATGATCATATTATAGACGGAAACCATTCCCAGGATGACCATAACAGCAGGGTTATTGTTCAGCCCCAGATCGTTGATCACGATGTAAAGGGGGATCATGCCGCCGCCGAAATACATGGTTATGATAAAATATCCCATAATTGCGTTTCTTCCGGCCAACCCTTTTTTCGAGAGGGCGAATCCGGCGCTTACCGTTGTAACTATGCTGAGAAAAGTACCTATGACAGTGTAAAGAATCGTATTCCGGTATCCTATCCAGATGGAACGGTCCTCGAACAGGCGGACATAGCCGTCCAGGGAAGGCTGGATCGGATAAATGGTCACGCGGCCTCCGTTTACAGAATCCGGATCGCTTATAGAAGCAATCACAATGAAGTAAAGAGGATATAGGACGATCAGAGCCAATATAAGAAGGATAATAAAATTGATTACGTCAAAGACCTTGTCTTCTTTGGGTTTTCGTATAGCCATATCTGTTCACCCTTTCTTACAAGAAGATTTCACCATAGACTGGTATCTGTTAAAGTCCGGCTCAACTTATTTACTGTTATCAGAAGGATGCAGTTGATTACATTGTTAAATAAGCCGACTGCCGTTGAATAGCTATAGTCCGCATCTATGATGCCTTTTTTGTAGATTTGGGTGGAAATAATCTCAGATACAGGCAGGTTGATGCTGTTCTGCATCAGATACATTTTATCGAAGCCTACGCTCATGATGGAACCGACGTTCATGATCAAAAGGATCATAGCCGTGGGCAAAATAGAGGGGAAGTCGATATACAGGATGCGTTTGATTTTGGTGGCTCCGTCCACTATGGCGGCTTCATGCATCTCGGCGCTGACTCCTGAAAGAGCGGATATGTATATGATTGTGCTGAAGCCGGTGCTCTGCCATACTCCGGACCATACATACAGATGCCGGAAATAACCGATTTCTCCGAAGAAGTTGACGGGTTCTCCTCCCAGGCCCGTTATAATAGTATTGAACACGCCGCTGGAGGGAGACATCATGATCTGCATCATACCTATAAGAACGACTACAGAAATAAAATGAGGGGCGTAAAGAACGTTCTGCACGAACTTCTTAAACCCGGAACGGCTGCATTGATTCAGCAATAAAGCCACAATAATAGGCATGGGAAAGCCTGCTAAGAGCTGATAAAGACTTATAATGACCGTATTTTGGATTAGGGTTGCGCATGACGGAGAGGAAAAAAACCTTTCAAAATGCTCCCAGCCCACCCAGGGACTTCCCATGATGCCCATTTGCGGGAAATATTCCTTAAAGGCGATCTGGATTCCGTACATGGGCCAGTAATTGAAAATCAGAATATACACAACCGCAGGGAGCAACAGCACATAGAAAGGAAAATCCCTCCGCAGTTTTTTGTGTAACGGCAGATGATTGAACCCTTCGGCTTTCATCTGTGCTTTTGTACGTTTTGCCATGCTAGCCATCTCAATATGCACCTCTTTCCTTGTCAAAGCCCAATACAACAGTATTTTTATAGATATGGGAAGCCAGTAGCTCCTATATCTATAAAGACGATCCACTCCTCCTTTGTCTTGTCTGTTTTGAATCAAATCCTTATGCGCTAAAGCATGTTTTTAGGGATTTGCTTTGACTACAATAAATAGTTTTTAGAGAATGTGATTTTGGATTTCATGCATTTTGTTTCTGTTGATTACAATATAATATGGAACTCCACAAAAATATATAGACAAATTTCGTTATTTGTATGCTTATTATCATGTGACCAATAATATGATTAAAATTCATATCAGAGATATGCCGAATATAACGTTTATGCGGCATTTCATGGTGTGCAGAAAAGGGAGAGCCCTGTCGGAACCGGCGGAAAAGCGGTGTAAGCCAGAGGGGGCAGCGCGGAATAGAGCGGTTCTGAGGCCGTTTTCACGTTTACAGGAGGAAAGTGATTTCTGGCAGATACCGGGCCCTTCCCGGCACAGAGGAGAAATACCGCCTGCGGTATGCTGAAAAGAGGAAAACGTACAATACATATGAAAAAAGCCTCCGGAAGATGCATCCGGAGGCTTTCGGTTTTGCGCAGGGCGAACGGAGAGGTTTTGTTTTACAGGATCGGTCCCCTGGACTGCCGCCTGTATTCGCCGGGCGTCAGGCCGGTTGCGTCCTTGAATTTTCGGATAAAGCTGGATTCGTTGCTGTAGCCCAGCTTTTCCACGATCATGCGCAGGGGCATATCGGTGTTGGAAAGGAAGGATTTTGCCTTTTCCATCTTGAGCCGGTTGATGTACTCTGTGGGGGTCTGATTCAGATACCGCTTGAAGCGCTGGCTCAGGTTGTTCTGGGAGATCCCGAATTGGTCCGCCAGCTGCCCTACGCTGAAATTATAGTCGAATACGTTTGCGTTTATGATAGCAATGATCTGTTCCATAAGATTGTTGTTGGGCTGCTCTTTTTCATCCAGGTATTCCATGGTTTTCTGGGTGATATCTTCCAGGATGCACAGGAGCTCATCCATGGAATGAGAAGAGGAGAGTCCCATGATGTCCGGTGCGCGTTCATTGATGACGGAAAAGCCTTTCCCGGTCTGCAGGGTGGCTTTTAGGATCACGCTGACCACGTCGTAGCAGACAAATTTCCCCAGAATAAGGTTGTATTGATGGGTTTTCAGCAGTGCTTTGATGCGGGAGATCAGTCCCTGAAATTTTTCTTTGTTATTTTCCTGAATGGCCCGGCTCAGCTCGTTGATCTCCCCGTAGGGATACAGTTGTTCGATCTCTTTATGGGATACGATCTCCGAATAGAAGACGGGCGCATCCGGGACTCTTTTTTCCAGGGATGTGTCCAGAGCGGCAGAGGCCTCGATATAGGCCATGTGCAGCTTGGAGATGTCGGAAAAGCTGGAGCTCATTCCCATATAGATATCCGTCTGCGGAAGATTTTCCTTCAGCTCAAGACAGATGCCGGGCAGAAGTTCCCGATAGATGGAGCCTTTTCCTGAACTGTCCGCAATAAGAAACACGTTTTTGCCGGAAAAGAAGCAGTGGTAAATCTGCTGGTTGAGAAGCCGGTTCCGAAGGATATCCAGCAGCTCTGCTTCCATGGGGGATTTGCCTTCCTGCCGGGGAAGCGTCTGAACCAGCAGGATACGCAGATAGGGGTTCGTTATCAGAAGTCCTGAATTTTCATAGGTGGCGTTCAGCTCTTCCAGGCTGGAAAAGCCTCCGTTCACCGCTTTATACAGAACAGCCTCCCGAAGAGTCTCCTGATTGACGGCCAGCTTTTCGTTGAGATCCTTATGCACCACGGCCATATGGTTCAGAAGGTGTTCCGCGTTTTCGATGGCCGAACCCTGCCGGGGCAGCTCGATGGGAGGCTCCGGGTAGTGCTTGAACAGAAATTCCTGCAGAGAACGGATAGGCCGGTAATTCTTATAGGCTACCAGAAAAACCAGAAGGCATTCGATGAGGAGCATGGAGGCCAGAACGCCGTAAAGGGTCCGCTGGATGCCGTAGACCGGTTCCAGAGCGGAAGAGGAGGGGAGGATATACAGATAAAGGATGTCTTTATCCGGATTGCGCAGATAGGAGACCATATATTCCTGCCCGTTGAGCTGCGCTATGAAAGACGCCTTTTCCTCGGTAAAAGAATAGGAGTCGATGAGGGTTTCCAGCTCTTTTTCATAG
>URRG01000130.1 GCA_900550095.1 uncultured Oscillospiraceae bacterium | reverse complement strand
TGGCCGATTATGTGCTCTGTATCGGGGCCGTTTTAGGATTTTCCACCTGGATCCGGCAGATCGCGGAACAGATCCAAAAGCTCTGGACCATGAAAGGCGACGTGACCAGCCTGCGGAGGTGCCTGGAAATGCCCGACCGCAGCGCTCTGCTCCGCCAGGGAACGGAAAAGGCCGATATTGCCGCCGTCTGCCCTCCCGGCTCCCCTTGTGAGATCGAGTTCAGCCATGTGACGTACCGGTATGCAAACAGCGGGGACGATACCATCCGGGATTTGTCTTTCCGGGTTCGCGCGGGGGAGCGGATCGCCCTGGTGGGCATGAACGGAGCCGGTAAAACCACCTGTGTCAAGCTGTTATGCGGCCTTCTGGAGCCCACTTCCGGGGAGATCCGGATCAACGGCGTTCCCTCCTGGAAATTCGACAGAAAGGAATACTTCCGCCTGTTTGCCACTGTTTTTCAGGAAATCCATCCTCTGGCATCTTCTATCCGGGAGAATGTGACCTGCTGCCCTAAAGGGAGCGAGGACGAAGAGCGCCTCAAAAAATGCCTGCAGCTGGCGGATCTCTATGACCGTGTACAAAGGATGCCCCGGAAAGAAGATACCCTGCTGGTAAAGGAGCTTTCTGAAGAAGCGGTCAATCTTTCAGGAGGCGAACAGCAGCGGCTGCTTTTGGCACGGGCCCTTTACAAAAACGCGCCTATCCTGGTTCTGGACGAACCCACGGCCGCCCTGGATCCGATTTCGGAAAACAACGTCTATAAAAAATACCAGGAATTGACAGCAGGATGTACATCCGTCTTTATTTCCCACCGGCTGGCCAGCACCCGGTTCTGTGACCGGATCCTCTTTTTGGAGAACGGAAAGATCGTGGAACAGGGAACGCATGAAGAGCTTCGGGAAAAAGGCGGCAAATACGCGGAAGCGTTTGAAGTGCAGAGCCGCTATTATCAGGAGCATCCTGCAGAACAGGGGAAGGAGGTCTTTGTATGAAAGGACATACGCATTCGCCGAAAAGCGGCGGACAAGAGGCCCGGCAGACTAAAATCCCGTTTTTCAAAAGTCTGAAAAGCGTACTGCTCTCGGCAAAGGTCATTTTCCGCCTGGATCGGAGGAATATACCGGCCTTCGTCGGGAATCAGTTCCTGATCACGCTGCAGCCCTTTGCGGCGCTGTTCTTTTCCGCCAGGATTCTGGACGTTCTCTCTGCCGGAGCGGACAGGCAGACCGTTGTGAACTGGATTCTCGCCGCTGTGATCTGCAACTACGGCATATATCTTCTCGAACGGCTGACCGCCTGCAGCGCCAGCGTGGAGGGCATTACCCTGTATTGGCAGCTGTATCAGGAAATGAGCCGCGTCATGATGCGGGCAGATTACGAAGAATTGGAAAAGCCGGATATCGGGCTGGCGAAAGAGCGCATCGAGCGTTCCACCCGCATGTTCTGGTACGGCCCCTGGGAGGTGCCGGGCGTCCTTATGTCGATCGTCAAGGGGCTGACTATCGTCGCAGCCTCTTTGGGACTTGCATGGCCCGTGTTTATGCCGGCAGCCGGCGAAGGCGTTCCCTGGGGAACGATCCTCATGGCGCTGTTCATCGCGGCCTCCGTCTGCTATTCTATCGCGGCGGAAAACCGCCTTTACCGCATGAAAGAGGAAGGGCTCGACAAAATGGCCGCGCAGATGCGCCGCAGCGACTTCCTCTATGGGTACGCTCGGGAGGACCGGGGCGCAAAGGATATCCGACTCTACAGCCAGCAGAAAAAGATCTGGAAGCAGGCGCGGGATATTTTCGGCAGGATTGAAGAGCTCTCCCGGGAAAGAGCGGACCTGCGTTCCCGTTCCAACGGCATACGGGGCGCTATGTCCCAGGCCGTGGTCTGCCTTGCCTATCTGGCGGTGGGGCTCCGGGCTCTGGCAGGGGTCTTCAGCGTAGGAAGCGTGGTGCAGTATGTGGGAGCGGTCACACAGCTCTCGGAAGGCATCCGCATGTTGGTGTATTCGCTTCAGCATGTCCGTATGCAGGGGCCTCATTGCCAGGAATATCTGGATTTCATCGGCGAAGGGAACGACCCAAAACAGTACCGCCATCATCAGGACGGGACACGGCCTGTAGAATCAGCCGAAGATTGGGAAATCGTTTTTGAGAACGTAAGCTTCCGTTATCCGGGAAACGAAGAGTGGGCGCTTCAGGATCTCAGCATCCGCTTGAAAAAAGGCTGTCATTACGCGCTGGTGGGTATGAACGGCAGCGGAAAAACGACGTTTGTGAAGCTCCTCTGCCGCCTGTATGACCCTACCAAAGGAAGGATCCTCTTGAACGGCAGGGACATCCGGGAATATACCGCTGAAGAATACCAACGCCTTTTTGCCGTGGTATTTCAGGATTTCCAGCTGTTTGCCCTTCCTCTGGGAGAAAACGTAGCCGCCTCCATGCGCTATGATGAAAAACGGGTGCTGGAAAGCCTGGATAAGGCCGGTATCGGCGATTGGGCCGAAAAGCTGGCCAAGGGCCTGAAACAGCCCCTTTACACCGTGGAAGAAGACGGCGTGAACGTATCCGGCGGCGAAGCGCAGAAGATCGCTATCGCCCGGGCGCTGTATAAAAACGCCCCCTTCGTAGTCCTTGATGAACCCACGGCGGCTCTGGATCCCATAGCCGAGGCGGATATCTACTCCAGATTCCGCGAGATGACCGACCGGAAAGGAGCGCTCTACATCTCACACCGCCTTTCCTCCTGCCGTTTCTGCGATACGATAGCGGTTTTCCACGAAGGAAAACTCGTGCAGGAAGGAAGCCACGAGGACCTGCTCGCCCATGAAGAGGGCCGGTATGCCCAGCTCTGGCAGGCACAGGCGCAGTGGTACCGCTGACATGAAAAGAGGCCGAAGTTTGGAGGGTTTCCATTAATCCGTTCCAAATTCCGGCCTTCGTTTCTGTGCTGCGAACCGTTTCTCTTGGAGCATCTCCATGTTCCTGCCCTGTGCGCCCCCTGCGCATAAAAAGCCGTGAAAGCAGCCTGCCTATGCGCAGGATCGCCGCCGCGCCCAAAAGGAACAAAGCCCTGTTTTCAATTTTCGTCGTATCCCTTCATCCCGTCTTCACACACTGTCAAGCGATAGAAGGGCGCAATCAGCCTGCAGGCTACGCTTCCAGGCATATGGCGTATGCTCCGGCGCCGGCCCGTGCGATTTTTCCCTTCCGATTCTGAAGATACAATACGCGCCGCACACAATCTTTCATATAGTAAAAGGCCGCTGAATATGGTACAATACCGATAGAAGGACGATTAGGAGGGTTGCCATACAATGAAACTCTGTAAAAAAGCCGCGGCGGCTGCAGCCGCTGTCTTTTGTCTCTCCCTATGCGGCGGTTGCCTGTATATCCAAAAGCCGCCCCAGCAGGATTTCGACGCCTTTGTGGAGTCGCTTCCCCAAGAGCTGATCGCAGACAGCGACTATTCCCTCAATCTCTTGTATAAGGATCCCCAGGCGGCGGGCTTTTCGCAGGACGTCCTCTATGAGCTGCCCTTTACCAGCATCGAAGAGTATACGGAAGCGCCGGAGGATGATCTTCTGGAAAGACTGGAGGCCTATCCCTACAATACCCTCACGGAAAAACAGAAACTGACCTACGATATTCTGAAGGATTACTTCAAGCGCAGGGATCTTCCCGAAGAGCTGATAGCTCTCGACAACAATTATCTGGGCAGCTTCATCGGCTTCCAGGCGGAACTCCCCCTTCTTCTAAACGAATATGAAATAAACAGCCGGCATGATCTGGAAAGTTATTTTCACATGCTGGATACCAGCAAGGAGACCTTTAAAAACTACTACGAAAACGAACTGGAACGCCAGGAGCTGGGAGTGGGGCTCACCAAATCCAGCCTGGAAGGCGCAATAGAGCAGGCGAAAAAATTTTCTTCAGATACGGACTGCTTTCTGATCGATGCGGTAAACGAAAAGATAGATAAGGCCGATTTTTTGAATGAGAAAGAAAAAGCCGAGGCAAAAATCCAAAACGCTCAGTCGGTAAAGACGCTTCTGGAGGCATATGCCCAGCTGGCCGAAGATCTCTCCACTATTGAAACGGAGCGGGACGGCGGCCTCTGTACCGTTCCCAATGGAAAAGAATATTACTCCTATCTTCTGAAAGCGGACGCCGGGGTTGATATGACGCCGGAGGAGGTCTCGTCCTTCCTTGCAGAGCAAAAGGAGAGCTGCCTGCAGGATTTTATACGGTTCATAGGCGAACATCCGGAGATCGCGGAGAGTTTAGACAGCTTTGACCGCGACGCCGTGCAGTACTGCGACTTTGAATCGGCCGAAGAAAATATCGCGTATTTTCAATCCGTCATCTCTGGCCGTTTCCCGGAACTTCCCAACCTTACCTATAAAGTGCAGCAGGTCCCCGCCTCCATGGCGGATAATTTCTCCCCGGCGGCCTATATTTCCGCGCCCGTGGACGCCGGCAGCGACGTGGTAGAATCCATTTATCTCAATGGGGAATACGACCAAAGCCTGTTTTCCACCATAGCCCATGAAGGGTACCCCGGCCACATGTACCAGGACGCCTATTTCCGTTCCCTGGAATTGCCGGACATCCACAGCCTCCTCAGCTATACGGGCTACACGGAGGGCTGGGCCGTCTATGTGGAACAGCAGATCCTGGAAGAAGTGCCCGGAGACCGCGTCATGGCGCAGTTCCTGTGGTACAACGATATGATCATGAACATCTGCCTGTGTCAGGCGGACGTGGGAATTCACTATGAAGGCTGGTCCAGAGACGATCTGCTCACCTTCCTCAGCCAGGAATTCAGCGGCCTCACTCGTGAAGCCACCGACGAAATCTATGACCTGATCGCAGAAAATCCCGTATACTATCAGCACTATTTCCTATCAGGTCTGCTTTTTATGGAGATGCGCGAACAGGCTGAGGATGCCCTTGGCGGCGCCTTTGATGAAACAGAGTATCATGAAATCGTTTTGGGCAGCGGCCCCGCCCCGCTTTCATATGTGCAGCAGCGGGTGGAAGCCTACATCCAAAATGCCGGGGAAGCCGGAAAAGCGGCGGCGTAAATACATCGAAAGCGCTCCCTTTCTCTGTTTGAAAGGGAGCGCTTTCTACCTGTCTGCCGGAGCCTTTGCCAGTTTGCCCGGATCTACGAAAACAGGCTCCCCGCTTTCCAAATCTTTTGTCGTCCTCCTGTAAGAAGAGGACGTATTTTCCACGTCCTTCCTGCGAAAAACCCCGCTTTCCCCGCTCTGGGCAGCAGAATCGGTTTTCCTGTCCAGACTTCGGATAATGCCCGCAAACAAATCCGGCTGCCCTTTTTCATCCCGAATCATCCGGCCTTTGCACAAAAGATGCACCCATTCCCCCGCAGCGTTTTTAGCCCGGTAGGCCACCGTGTGGCGTTCTGCTCTTCCATCGGCTATCTCCTGGTTGCTTCGCAGGAACAGCATAACGTCCTCCGGGTGGATTTTTTCTCCCCAGAATGCGGCAGCATTGGCCACCACCTGCCCAGGAAGATCGAAATCCATCATCATTTTATAGGAATACATGAATTCTCCCGTTTTCAGATTTCCTACAAAAAGATAATCGTCTGTGCTCTCCGAAAGTGCTTCAAAAAGCGCGTCCTTATTATAGTAAAAGGAAAGCTTTTCCCCATGCTGCCGTTCCCGTTCCAGTCTTTTCCTTCCTACCGCGATATGATGATCTCTCTTCCGGATATACATCTGGGAATCCGCAATAGAAAGCACATCGGAGACGCTGAGATTCTCGCCGGCATACATACACGCCAGTCCATAGCTGAAGCTAACATCGTACGCCATTCCGCCCGACACACGCCGTTCCGCCAGAGTGCCGAGTATCCGCTGCATCCAGTCTTCCGCCTGGGCCATATCCTTATGCAGAAACACGACTATAAATTCGTCCCCGCTGAGGCGGAAAACAAAATCCGCCCCTTCCAACTCCTTCTGAATGGTCTGCGCCACAAATACCAGGAGCCTGTCCCCTTCCAGATGACCGTATGTATCGTTCACCCATTTGAGACCGTTGATATCATAAAGTGCCACCGTAAAGAGGTCGGCTCCCTTGATCTGCTGGAGGACCTCTTCCAGACGCTTTTTCCCCGCGTTCCTGTTCAGTACGCCGGTCAGCTCATCGATAGAGGCCTCCATAGACATCTGGATCCGGTCTGTGATATCGACGGAATTCTGAATATAATACGTACGCCCGTTCCATTCCTCCAAGCTGTCGTAATTCATATAAACTCTGCCGTTGATCGTATTCGTCTCCCGCCATACGCAGAGCTTCCCCTTCTTCGCCTTTTCCAGCCGTCTGATCTTACAGAATGGACAGCGCCCCGTCATTCCTTTCTGCAGCGTTTTCCAACACACTTTCCCCTCTGGATACCGCATCTCAAAGGACTGCTTCATGTATTCGTTCATATATACGATCGTATCCGTCTCCGGATCGGTTATGTAGATATTGGATTGTATCCGGTCCAGGATACTCCGGTAAAATGCCGTATCGAATCCATGCTCCATTGAAAAGTTCCTCCCATATCTCCATAGCATATGAATAGTATACCATTTTTTATTCGAAACAGGTAGTCATAACAGAGAAAAATTTAGTAGTAAAGAATTTCAAAATAGTAAATTTGTTGAAATATAGTTCTTTTTTCTAACCGATCTCCATATCAAGGTA